>DASZON010000285.1:0-8221 GCA_035550755.1 Actinomycetota bacterium
ACGGTGTGGACGCCGCCGGTGAGCTGGTTGACGACCTGCTCGACCTGGTTGCCGGGGATGGCGAAGCCGACGCCGATGCTGCCCGAGGACTGCCCGTCGACGCTGGCGTTGGCGGTGGTGATGCCGACGACCCGTCCGGCCGCGTCGACCAGCGGCCCACCGGAGTTGCCGGGGTTGATCGAGGCGTCGGTCTGGATGGCGTCGCCGAGCGAGCCGCCGTCGGTGGTGAGGCTGCGGTGGAGGGCGCTGACGATGCCGGCGGTGACCGATCCCTCCAGCCCGAGGGCGTTGCCGACGGCGAGCACGGTGTCGCCGACCTTCAGGGTGTCGCTGTCGCTGAAGGTGGCCGCCTTCAGCCCCGAAACGCCCTGGGCCTGGACGACCGCCAGGTCGGTGGCCTGGTCGGTCCCCACCACCGTGGCCGCGACCGTCCGGCCGTCGCTGAGGTCGACGGTGAGCTGGCCGCCCTGCCCGGCGCCGGTGACGACGTGGGCGTTGGTCACGATCAGGCCGTCCGAGCTGAGCACCACGCCCGATCCCTCGACCTGCTCGCCGGCCGACCGCACGGTGATCGAGACCACGCTCGAGGCGACGGCGGAGGCGACCGCGGCCAGCGAGCTGCTGCCGGTGCTGGTGCCGCTGGTCGTGCCGGTGGTGACCGGGGTGGTGGTGGCCACGGTGGTCGCCGGGCGGTCCTCGAGCCCGGTGGCGACGTACCCGCCGGCCAGGCCGGAGCCGATCCCCAGCGAGGCGATCGCGACCACGGTGACCAGCTTGCGGCGCCAGCCCCGCCCGCGGCCCCCGCCGGCGCCGGCGTCCCCGGTGGCCGGCGGGGCCGGGGCGGGCGGTGGGGGGATGTCGGGTGGGCGTTCAAGCGTCTGGACGGACATGGTTGGCCTCCATTCGGACTGCCGTTTCCTGCATGTCCGATGGTGGGCTCCCGACCTTGGCCGTCCCTCGACGCCGGCTGTGGGTTGGCTGGGAGCCGGGGCCGGCTCCGTCAGCCCGGCTTGCGGGCGATGAAGCTCACGAACCCGATGAAGCCGTAGAACGTACCGGCTTCGGCCCGACGCCGAGCCTCCGCCTTCAGCGAGGCGCACAGCTCGGGCCCGATCCGCCCCGACGACGCGAGCGCGTCCGCGCCCCGGTCCACGATGGTCAGCATGTAGACGGGCTGGTCGGTCTGCAGGTAGCCGTGGCTCCGGGAACTACCCAGCTCGAACCCGACCGACCGCAGCAGCGCCGGCAGCCGCCGCACCAGCCAGGGGTCGTTGATGAACCCCTCCTTCACGGCCTCGACGCAGTCCTGGAGGGGGTCGGCGTCACCGATGGCCACGGTGATCGTGGCGTAGTCCCCGTCGAAGACCGCCACGGCCCCACCCGGCCGCAGCACCCGGAGCGCCTCGGCGAGCACGCGCTCCGGCTCCGGGACGTGACAGAGCACGGTGTGGCAGACGACCACGTCGAAGTCGCCGTCGCCGAAGCGCAGCGCCCGACCGTCACCCTCCTCGAAGGAGATGTTGCCCAGCTCGGCCGCGAGCTCGCCGGCCTTGGCGACGAACACCGGCGACGGGTCGACGCCGACCGCTTCGGCGACCCCCGGCCGGCGTGCCAGCAGCCGCGTGACCGCGCCCGTCCCGCAGCCGACCTCCAGCACCCGCGCGGCCGGGGGGAACTCGACCTCCGACAGGTAGGAATCGAGCATCGCCCGCTGCCGGGGGTCGGCCGCCCGCAGCTCCAGGATGGCGGCCAGGCGCTCCTGGGCTGCGACGTCGACCTCGGCGATGGCGGCGTACACGTCAGCCATGTCTTCACTCCGCCCGCGGGTTCCTGAGGTCAGGGCTCCTTGTAGGCGCCGGGCTCGTCGATGATGATCGCGGTCCCCTCGGGACCGCCGCGGTCCCTGGGTGGGCCTCCGGCGCGTTCGCGGGCCTGCTCCTCGCGGAGGTAGGGCGGGGCGATCATGCGGACGAGGTGGAAGGCGGCCACGGTCACGATCGTGCCGAAGGCGATCCCGGATATCTGGAAGTTGTCGGTGATCACCAGGGTGGTGTTGCCGATGGCGATGATGATGCCGGCGGCCACCGGGACCAGGTTGATCGGGTTGCCGAAGTCGACCCCGTTCTCCTTCCAGATCTTGGCCCCGAGCAGCCCGATCATGCCGTACAGGACCACCGTGATGCCGCCGAGCACGCCGCCTGGGGTGGCCGAGATGACCGCCCCGAACTTGGGCGAGAAGCCGAACAGGATCGCCACCAGGGCGGCGATGTAGTAGGCGGCGGTGGAGTAGATCCGGGTCGCGGCCATGACCCCGATGTTCTCGGCGTAGGTGGTGGTCGGCGACCCGCCGACCGACGAGGTGATGGCGGTGGCGATGCCGTCGGCGGCGATGGCCCGGCCCATCACCGGGTCGAGGTCGTTGCCGGTCATCTCGGCCACGGCCTTGACGTGGCCGGTGTTCTCGGCGATGAGGGCGATCACCGCCGGCAGGACCAGCAGCACGAAGGTCAGCTTGATGTCGGGGAGGTGCCAGCCGGGGATCTCCTTGCCGTCGGGACCGACGGTCGTCTGGGCCGGGAAGCCGAGCCAGTCCGCGGCCTGCACGCCGGCCCAGTTCACCCGCTCGTGCGTGGTGACCTTGCCGGCGACGGGGTCGAAGGAGGTGATCGGCCCGAAGACCCGGTCGAACAGCCACGACAGCACGTAGCCGAAGATCAGGCCGAGGAACACGGCGATGCGGCCGAGGAAGCCGCGGAACCCGACCGCCATGGCCATCACCGCGGCCATCGTGAGCAGGGCCACCCACTGGTCCTGGGGCCAGTAGATGTTGGCGACCACCGGGGCCAGGTTGAAGCCGATCAGCATCACCACCGCGCCGGTGACCACCGGCGGCAGCACCGCGTAGACGACCCGCGAGCCGAGCGCGTGGATGATCAGGCCGCAGGCCGCCAGGACGACCCCGGCGACCAGGATGGCCCCGGTGACCTGGGCGGAGTCGCCGCCCTGGGCCCGGATGGCGACCACGGCGCCGACGAAGGACGCCGAGGTGCCGAGGTAGCTCGGCACCTTGTTCTGCACGATCAGCAGGAAGCAGATGGTGGCGATCCCGCTCATCATGATGGCCAGCTGCGGGTTGAGGCCCATCACGATCGGGAACACGAAGGTCGCGCCGAACATCGCAACCACGTGCTGGGCGCCCAGGCCGGCCATCCGCGGCCAGGACAGCCGCTCGTCGGGCCGGACGACCGCGCCCGGTGGTGGGGTCTTGCCGTCGTGGACAACGCGCCAGCTGAACAGAGCCATGACCTGCGCCCCTTTCGAGGTGCCACCGCCGGTCCCCTGTGGCCCTGCGGTGTGGCCGAGCCGGATTGGCGCAACCATGCCCTGGTGCCGGGAAGAACTCAACTCCCCGCCGGGGGGCGGGTGGGCCGCAGCCACAGCGAGGCCCGGGTCGGCTGCATGGTCCGGTCGACCACGGCCAGCAGCTCGCGGTTGAGCACGTCCAGGTCCACCTGGTCCCGGAGGCGGACCGCGAACCCCTCGACGGTGCGGGCGGCGTCGTAGCGGCGGCGGTTGAAGCGCCGGTCGACCAGGGACTGGACCCGGCGGCGCAGGGGCTGGAACGCCGCGGCCACGGCCAGGGTGGCGGCGGCCACGACCAGGCTGGAGTCCCGGCCCAGCAGCCGCCCCAAGCCGAGCACCACGGCGGCGTAGCCGAGGCCGAGCAGCACGGTCAGCAGCCCGTAGGCCACCGTGCGGCTGATGATCCGGTCCAGGTCGTACAGCCGGAAGCGGAGGATCGCCGCCCCGGTGGCCAGGGGCAGCAGGGCCAGGCAGCCGCCGGCGGCCAGCGAGGCCACGACCCCGGTGGTGACGTCCATGGCCACCCCGACCACCACCACCGCTCCCAGGGGCACGGTCAGGGCGGCCGCGAACGTCACCCAGCGGAGCTGCTGGCGCTCCACTCCCTTGGCCTGGCGGAAGCGGGCCACCAGCGACCATGCGCCCACGACCAGCCCGGTGATGGCGTGGGCCAGGCCGACGGCGATGGCCGCGGCCACCAGGCCGGCAAGTGCGGGCACGGTGACGCGGTCGATGACGGTGTCGTACGGCGGGATCACCAGCCCGGGCCCGACGGCCAGGGCAAGCAGGAAGGCGGCCGGCGCGGCCGCCGACAGCCTGGCCCACCACCGCCAGCGGGGCGAGGGCGGCGACCCGGTGGGGGTGAGGAGCAGGATCCAGCCGATGCACACGAACCCCAGGTACAGGGTCGCCGGGCTGTAGGTGGCGACCCAGCGGGCCAGCGGCAGCGACCCCGGCCGCACCACCAGCCCGTAGCGGGCGTAGCCGTCGAACACCCCGGAGGCCGTCACCGTCAGCCCGAGCCCCAGCAGCAGCCAGCCCACCGGGTGGCGGGGCCGGCGGGAGGCCAGGACCGCCCCGACGCTCGCCGCCACCAGCGCCGCCAGCACCAGGGGCAGGGTGCTGGCGTTGAGCTGGGTCAGGTCGGGCCGGCCGGCCTGGCGCAGCAGGTGGTCGAACCAGGGGATGGTGGCCACCCCGACGACCGCCAGCGCCCACAGCGACCACGCGACCAACCTCGGCCACGGTCGTCGCTGCATCAGGCTCCCTCCAGGGGTTCCGGTCCAGTACCAGGATGCCCCCGGCCCGTCCGGAGAGCGTTACGGGACCCCTTGACTCCGGTACCTGGGTACAGGGTTAGGCTGCCCGGGAGCGACAGCCGATCCTGGAGGTGCAGCATGTCCGAGCCCGGTGGTGTGGTCGTCGGTCCGGCGCCGGACGCCGACGGGCCGCTCGTCTGCACCCTGCCGGTCGACCAGTTCGCGGGGCGCCTTGACGCCTTCCGCCGGGAGGTCTTCAGCCACCTGCGGTCGATGGCGCGGCCGGCGCCGGCCAGGCTCCGCCTGGTCCTGGCCGGCGGCGCCGACCCCGAGCGGGTCCGGGCGCTGCTCACCCGCGAGCAGGCGTGCTGTGGCTTCCTCGCCTTCACCGTCACCACGGCCACCGACGGCCTGGCGGTCGACCTGGAGGTCCGCGAGGACGCTGCCGGTGCCCTCGACGGCTTCGCCCGGATGGCCGGGGCGGCCCGGTGACCGCCCGCGGCCTCCGGTCCGGCGAGCTGGCCGAACGCGCCGGGGTCAACGTCCAGACCCTCCGCTACTACGAGCGCCGCGGCCTCCTCGCCACCCCGGCCCGCCGCCCCTCCGGCCAGCGCGAGTACCCCGAGGACGCGGTCGCCCTCCTCCGGGCGATCAAGGGCGCCCAGCGCCTCGGCTTCACCCTGGCCGAGATCGACGACCTGCTGGCCATCTCCCAGCACCGCCGCGGCCCCGCCGAGCTCCACCGCCGCGCCCGGGCCAAGATCGCCGAGATCGACGCCCGCATCGACCACCTGACCCGGATGCGCTCGGCCCTCCAGTCGGTCCTGGCCGCCGACTGCGACTCCCTCACCGACTGCTCCTGCGGCCTCGCCACCCCCCTCCCGGGCTAGCGGGCCGCCCCCGCCGTCTTGCCTTCTGGTGTTAGGCTTGCCTAAATTTGGCGCCCACGTGAAGCCGTCGTGAGATCGGAGCGCCGCATGGGCGAGGTGGGTCGGGTTCGGCGGGTGGCCGTCTTGGTCGGGCTGGCGGCGGCGCTGCTGCTGGCCGGGTGCGGGAAGGACGACG
The DNA here is from genome assembly GCA_035550755.1 of Actinomycetota bacterium. Taxonomy (GTDB): domain Bacteria; phylum Actinomycetota; class CALGFH01; order CALGFH01; family CALGFH01; genus CALGFH01. Next base: position 5,688 of record DASZON010000285.1, read on the forward strand.
GCGCCGGGGTCCGCAGCGAGGGCGGGGCCAGCGGGTCGGGCGCCGGGTCGGGGTCGGGGACCGGGTCGGGGTCGGGGCTGGCCAACCAGGACCTGAGCGGCACCACCGACGACCAGCAGGTGCTCAAGGCGGTGGCCGACTACAAGGCCTGGGTCGTGGGGGAGGCCGACGGGCTGGTCGCCGATACGGCCAAGTTCACCGACGCCGTCCGGGCCGGCGACCTGGCCGAGGCCAGGAAGCAGTTCGCCCCCAGTCGGGTCCGGTGGGAGCGGATCGAGCCCATCGCCGGGCTGGTCGAGGACATCGACGGCGCCGTCGACGCCCGGGTCGACGACTTCGAGGGCGTCAACGACCCCAAGTTCACCGGCTGGCACCGGATCGAGTACATCCTGTGGGAGAAGGACACGACCGCCGGCGCCAAGCCCTTCGCCGACCGCCTCGACAAGGACATCGCCAGCCTCGACCAGCAGCTCAAGACCCTCGAGTTCCCGCCGGCGGCGGTCGCCCTCGGCCCGGCCGAGCTGATCGAGGAGGTCTCGGAGGGCAAGATCACCGGCGAGGAGGACCGCTACTCCCACACCGACCTGTCGGACTTCGACGCCAACGTCGACGGTTCCAAGAAGCTGTTGGAGCTGCTCACCCCGGCCCTCCAGGCCAAGGACGCCGCCCTCACGGCCGAGATCACGGCCGGCTTCGCCGCCGTGGACAAGAGCCTGGCCCCCTACGCCAACCCCGACGGCACCTTCGACGCCTACACCGCCCTCAAGGCCGCCGACAAGACCCGCATGCAGGCCGAGCTGGCCGGCCTGTCCGAGAAGCTGGCCCGCATCCCGGGCGTGCTCGGCCTCAAGGGCTGACCGGCCATGGCCGACAACCGCCCGATCGTCCAGCGGGGGACCCGGCTGGGCCGGCGCGCCTTCCTTGGCGGGTCGGCCGCCCTGGGCGCGGCCGCCCTGGCCGCCGGCTGCACGCCCGACGGCGTGGACGGGTCGGCCGGCCCGGGCCGGCGGTTGCCGTTCCTCGGCCCCCACCAGCCCGGCGTCGACACCCCGGCGGCCCACTTCGGCCTGCTGGCCGCCTTCAACCTGGTCCGCGAGGACCGGACCAGCCTGGCCAGGAGCCTGCGCGACCTCACCGACGAGGCCCGCGCCCTGATGGAGGGCCACCTGCCGGAGCGGCGCGACACCGCCTATCCACCGGCCGAGACCGGCATCCTCGGCCCGGACGGGCGGACCGACGGGCTGGCCGTCACCCTCAGCGTCGGGGCGTCGCTGTTCGACGGCCGCTTCGGGCTGGCCGACCGCCGCCCCCGGGAGCTGGTCCGGATGCCGTACCTGGCCAACGACCGCCTCGACCCGGCCCAGACCCACGGCGACCTGCTGCTCGCCCTCTCGGCCGACCAGCCCGACACGCTCCTGCACGCCCTGCGCCAGCTCATGCGCAGGACCAGGGACAACCTTGTCCTGCACTGGATGCTGGACGGCTACAACCGCCCCGACGCCCGGCCCCGGGCCGGGCAGACCGGCAACCGCAACCTGCTCGGCTTCAAGGACGGCACGGCCAACCTCGACATCGACGACAAGCGGCTGATGGACGAGCTGATCTGGGTCGGGCCCGGCGACGGCGAGCCCGCCTGGGCGGTGGGCGGCAGCTACCAGGCGGTCCGCATCATCCGCATGTTCGTCGAGTTCTGGGACCGCACGCCCCTGAACGAGCAGCAGAAGATCATCGGCCGCGACAAGGCCAGCGGGGCCCCGCTCGGCCAGGACCGCGAGACCGACGACCCCGGCTACGGCGACGACCCGGCCGGGCGTCGCGTCCCCCTGGACGCCCACATCCGCATGGCCAACCCGCGCACCCCTGAGACGGCCGGCAGCCGCATCCTGCGCCGGGGCTTCAACTTCTCCCGCGGCTTCGACGCCGCCGGGCGGCTCGACCAGGGCCTGGCCTTCGTCAGCTACCAGAAGAGCCTGACCAGAGGGTTCCTGGCCGTCCAGGCCCGCCTCAAGGGCGAGCCCCTCGAGGAGTACATCCTGCCGGTGGGGGGCGGGTTCTTCTTCGCCCTCCCGGGGGTCCGCTCGACCGACGCCTGGCTGGGCCAGCAGCTGCTCGACTGACCACGCTTCGCTGTCCGGTCTGTCGGGTAGGGTAGGGACATGTGCGGACGGTTCAGCTCCACCAGCCAGCTCCAGTTCCTGCTCGAGCAGTTCCGGGCCGAGCCGCTGGGCGTCGAGGGCCACCAGCCCAGCTGGAACGTGGCCCCGGCCACCGACATCCTGGTCGTCACGGCCTCGCCCGACGGCGCCCGCCAGCTCCGCGAGCTCAAGTGGGGCCTGGTGCCCCGCTGGGCCAAGGACCCCAGCGGGGCCAACCGGATGATCAACCTGCGGGCCGAGACGGTGCGGGAGAAGAAGGGCTGGAAGAGCACCCTGGCCCGGCGGCGCTGCATCATCCCCATCGACGGCTTCTACGAGTGGCAGGACCAGGGCAAGGGCCAGCGCAAGCAGCCCTTCTACATCACCTCCCGCGACTTC
>DASZON010000286.1:0-5739 GCA_035550755.1 Actinomycetota bacterium
CGCGGCCAGCTCCTCCTCGTCGCTGGCGTCCTCGATGAGGACGGCGAACTCGTCGCCGCCGAAGCGGGCCACGGTGTCGCTGGGCCGCACACACGACCGCAGCCGCTCGGCCACCTGGATCAGCAGCCGGTCCCCGGCGGCGTGCCCGAGGCTGTCGTTGACCTCCTTGAACCCGTCAAGATCGAGGAACAGCACCGCCACCGAGGGCATGGTCCGCCTGGTGCGCTGGAGGGCGTGGTCGACCCGGTCCTTGAACAGGGCCCGGTTGGCCAGCGAGGTCAGCGAGTCGTGGAAGGCCTGGTGGACCAGCTGGTCCTCGAGCTGGCGGCGCTCGGAGATGTCCCGGGTGTTGAGGACCAGCCCGCCCACCTCGGGACTGTCGAGGAGGTTCGTGACCGTGAACTGGGCCGTGCAGCGGTGCCCGCCCCGGTGCCGCAGGGGCAGCTCCAGCTCCAGCACCCCGTAGGGCCGCTCGGCGACCTCGGCCAGCCCCTCGCGCAGGCGGGCGGCGGCGTCGGGGTCGAGGAGGCCGCTCAGCGGCTGGCCGTGCAGCTCCTCGTCCCGGTAGCCGAAGACCCTGGTCATGGACTCGCTGACGTACTCGACGCGGCCGTCGGCGTCGACCAGGATGACGACCTCGCTGGAGTGCTGGACCAGGGCCTGGAAGCGTTGCTCGGAGGCGCGCAGCTCGGCGGTGCGCTCGACCACCCGGGCCTCCAGGTGCCGGGCCAGCGACGAGTTCTCCAGCAGGGTCAGGACCTGGCGGCAGATCAGGGCCAGCATGATGAACGACCGGACCCAGCCGACGAACGGGCCCAACCGGCCGTGCTGGAGCTGGGCCACGGTGGACACGACCAGGGCCGCGGCCACGGCGATGTACGGCAGCAGCAGCCCGACCTGGTCGCTGCCGGCGGGGCGCTCGGCCCGGTCCTCGCCCTCGGGCCCGGCGGCCTGATCGGCCGGGCCGGTGGCGGCCCGGCGGGCGGCGAGCAGGATGAGGGCGTAGCCGACGAACCAGCCGGCGTCGATCAGCGCCCCCGAGGAGTACGAGCCGACCGCGGTCAGGTAGACGAACCCGCTGTCGGCCACCGCCCAGGCGACCAGCCCGCCGCCGAGCAGGGGCAGGGGGATGTCGGCGGCCCCGGGGTGGCGGCGGGCCCGGGTGGCCATGAACAGCACGATCGTGCCCACGACCACGTCCCCGATCGGGTAGGCGAGGCTGATGGCCTGGGACAGGCCGTTGTCGGCCCCGGCCGCGAACACCTGGTTCAGGACCAGGACCCAGCTGATCAGCAGCAGCGAGGCGGCGATCATCAGCCCGTCCAGGACCTGGCGGACCCGCCCGGCGGCGTTCTGGGCGGCGAAGGGCAGGCTCAACAGGGCCGCCGCGGCCAGCGGCACCGCCACCAGGTAGCCGACGTCGGCCAGGGACGGGAACGGGACCTCGCGGCCCAGCACCGACTCGTACCAGGTCCAGGCGGCCTGGCCGCTGCCCCAGGACAGGGCCGAGGCGCCAAGGAGCCGCCACATCCGCCGGTGCCCGCCGCTGCTGCTCCGGGCCGTGGCCAGGCAGACCAGCCCGGCGAAGGCGGCCGCCGCGATCAGCCCGAAGTTGGAGATGGCCTGGGTCGTCTGCTGGCCGCCCAGGCCCGAGACCAGGCAGGCCAGCCACAGCAGGGTCAGGAGCCCGATGCCGGCGCACTCGCCGGCGAAGCGGCGCTGAGCAGGAAGGAGGCGCGCGATCATGTCACGACCCTGATCGACCGATCCGGTGGCTACTTGACCGTTCGGCGCGGAAGGGGGGTCGTCAGGCGCGGCCGGCCAGGTAGTCGCGTCCCAGCTGGCGCAGGCGCCCGTGGGCGCCGCCGTACAGCTCCTGGGCCGGGAGCAGGTCCTTGCGGAGCTTGGAGACGAAGGTGTAGTTGGGGTCGACCACGTTGGCCACCGGCGCCTCGACGGCCTGGGTGAGCAGCTGGTAGGCGTCCAGCTGGTCGAGGCTCCAGGCCTCGCCGAGCCACTGGGTGAGGTCGACCTGGGAGATCCGGAAGGCGTCCTCCAGCGGCCGGGCCGACCCGGTGCTCATCAGGTGGCTGTCGGTCTCCAGCCGGGGCCAGGGGGTCGCCGCCCCCTTGACCAGGTCGACCGCGACCACGGTGTCCATGGCCGCCTCGACGGCCACCCCGCAGCTCTCGCCCTCGCCCTGGCGGCAGTGGCCGTCGCCGATCGAGAACAACGCCCCCTCGACGTTCACCCCCAGGTAGCAGGTGGTGCCGGCCCGCATCTCAGGGGTGTCCATGTTGCCGCCGTGGGCGTCGGGGACCAGCGAGGAGCGGGCCTCGAAGGATGCCGGGGCGACCCCGACCGTCCCGTGCATGGGGTCGAGAGGCAGCTCGACGGTGAGGTCGCCGCGCCGGGCCCGGAAGGTCACGGTGCGCCGGTCGCGGTCGACCTGGTACATCCACACCACCTCGGCCAGCGGCTCCTGGAGCAAGGCGGTGGCGTGGGTCCCGGTCAGGGCCCCGAACAGGGGGATGGTGGAGGAGGCGGCCCAGTCCCGCGACGGCTCGATCGACACGAAGTGGATGGCCAGGGTGTCGCCGGGCTCGGCCCCTTCCACGTAGAAGGGGCCGGTCTGGGGGTTGACGTAGGGGAACTCGACGACCCGGGAGACCAGGTCGTCCGGCCCCCGGACGCGGCCGCCGAAGGCGTCCTCGGTCCACAGCTCGAGGATGCTGCCTGGCCGGACCCGGCGCACCGGCGGCACCCCGCCGAAGGTCCAGGCGAACTCCGCCGGGTCCGGCCGGTAGCTGAGCACCTCCACCATCTCCGCTCCTCCGTGTCAGCGCAGGGCCGCCTCGCCGGCCCGGTCCTCCATGAACACCCGGCCGGTCTCCCGCAGCCGCTCGGGGCGCCGGGTGATGAGCACGACCAGGAACACCAGGCCGATGGCGTACCAGATGCCGACCACGGGGCCGACCAGGCTGATCGGGTAGGGGAGGGCGCTGACGAAGTCGAACGCCTCGATCCCCACGGCGGTGAGGAAGGCCGGCAGGAAGGCGAGGATCCCGAGGACCGGGACCAGGCCGTGGAGGAAGGGGTGGAACTCGTCCCGGCCCTCGCGCAGGTAGAAGACCAGGCAGGCCAGGTTCACGACCATGTAGATGGCGATGATGACCGCGGTGACGATGGTGCCGACCAGGGCGAAGGCGGTCAGCGGGGTGTACTGGAGCCCCAGCCACAGGCTGACCCCCACCCCGACCAGGAACTGGACGACAACGGCCACGTCGGGCGACCGCCAGCGCGGGTTGACGTGCTCCAGGGGCCGGGGCAGCAGCCGGATCCGGCCCATGGCGAACCAGGTCCGGGTGGCCGCGTTGGCCGAGGCGTTGGCGTTGGCGATGGCCGAGTTGGCGATGGCCAGGAACACCAGCACCCAGCCGGCCCCCCAGGCCGCGCGGGCCAGGGCGTCCCACGGGTTCCCGTCGCCGTACGCCGGGAACTCGGCGAACTTGTCGGGGCCGAAGTAGACGGTGGCGGCGTAGGTGGTGAGCACGTAGAACAGGCCGATGCCAAGGCAGGAGTAGATGACCGCCAGCCGGATGGTCCGCCGCGGGTCCTTCGCCTCCTCGGCCAGGGGCGCCGCCGCCTCGAACCCGATGAAGGCCAGGATGGTGTAGACCGAGCCGGCGACCACCCCCGAGAACCCGTCGAAGCCCTCGACGGTGGCGTGGCTGGTGCCGAACACCGACAGGGTGTTGGCGTCGCCGGCCTTGACGATCAGGGTCACGGCCAGGGCGGCGAAGACCAGGATCTCGAACAGGCCCAGCAGGGTGCCGGCGCCCGTGGACAACCGGACCCCGAACCACCCGAGCACGAACACGACCACCGCCGCCGCCAGCGCCGCCACCACCCACCAGGTGTCGTAGCTCCAGCCGAACTCCTGCTGGAGGGTGCCGGCGACGACGTTCCCGAAGATCAGGAACAGCAGCGGGGCCACCAGCGGCTCCACGAAGGCGTAGCCCCAGCCGACCAGGAACCCGACGGCCGGGTGGAGGCCGCGGGCGGCGTAGGTGGAGAAGCCGCCGGCCGAGGGCAGCCGCCGGGCCAGCTGGCCGATCGAGGCGGCCACCAGCAGGCAGCCGACCAGGGCGAGCAGCACCGACAGGGGCAGGGCCCCGGCGGCGAAGTTGGCCCCGACGATGATCGAGAAGGCAACCGCCGCCGCCGGGGCCATGTGGGTGATGGACTGGAACAGCACCTCGCGGAGGCCGATGGCCTCCCGGGCAAGACCAGGGGACGGACGGTTCTGCGCCATGGCGCGCCTCCTTCGGCGGATCAGCGCTTGCGGGCGACTCCTCCGTAGAACCCCCCCGGTAGCAGCGATGTGCGGCCGTCGGGCCGCCAGCGCTGGATCTCGACCACCCCTGGGTCCAGCAGCTCCAGGCCGTCGAAGAACCGTTCGACCTCGGCCCGGGTGCGGGTCACCAGCGACGCGGTGGTGAGCTGGTACAGCTGCTCGACCTTGGCCCCCATCTCGGCCATCTCCTCGGCGGACAGGTCGGGCCGCTCGGGGATGTCCCGGGTGCCGTGGGAGATGGCCAGGTGGCTGCCGGCGGGCAGGGCGTCCCGGTAGCGGGCCACGGTCCCGAACGGGTCCTCGGAGTCCGGGACGAAGTGCAGGATGGCCAGCAGCAGCAGGGCGACCGGCCGGCCGAAGTCGATCAGCTCCCGGACCTCGGGGTGCTCGAGGACCTTGTCGGGCTGGCGCAGGTCGCCCTCGATGGCCACGGTGTTGTCGCCGGCCAGCAGGGCCCGGCTGTGGGCCACCACCATCGGGTCGTTGTCGACGTAGACCACCCGGGCCCCGGGAGCGACCTCCTGGGCGATCTCGTGGACGTTGCCCTGGGTGGGCAGGCCGCTGCCGAGGTCGATGAACTGGCGGATCCCGGCGTCGGCCAGGACCTCGACGACCCGGCGCAGGAACTCGCGGTTGTCCTCGACCACGTCGCGGGCGACCGGCGCGATGGCGAGCATCTGGTCGGCGACCTCGCGGTCGGCCGGGAAGTTGTCCTTGCCGCCGAGGAAGTAGTCGTAGATGCGCGCCGGGTTCGGCGCGCCGGTGTTGATCCTGGTGGGACCGTCGTCGGCCACCTGTGCTCCGTCCGTGGGGCAAGCGGGGGAGCTGAAGCCTACAACTCCTCCAGGATCGCCTCCAGCAGCTCCACGGTTCTGGCCGGCGGCTCGGCCTGGAGGCACAGGAACTCCATGATGTCGAGGTACCGCTCCACCTCGTCCCGCTTCTCCAGGTAGCTGGCGCCGGTGAGGTGTTCGAGGTAGACGACGTCGGGGAGTTCCTGGTCGCCGAAGCGCAGGACGCTGAACGCCCCGGCCATGGCGGGGTGCGCTCCGGCGCTGAAGGGGAGGAGCTGGAGGGTGATGTTGGGGAGTTTGGTGGCGTCGATGAGGCGCTCGAGCTGGCCGCGCATGACCTCGCGGCCGCCGACGGGCCGGCGGAGGGCGGCTTCGTCGATGACGGCCCACAGTCGTGGGGGTTGGGGGCGGGTGAGGAGGAGTTGGCGGGCCATGCGGAGGCGGACTCGGCGGCCGACTTCGTCGCTGGGGTCGGTGGTGTTGGTGAGGTGGGCGCCGTGGACGACGGCGCGGAGGTAGTCGTCGGTTTGGAGGAGGCCGGGGATGTATTGGCCTTCGTAGGTGCGGATGAGGCTGGCGGCGGATTCG
>DASZON010000287.1:0-2295 GCA_035550755.1 Actinomycetota bacterium
ACCGCGGTGGTCAACAACGCCCTGTTCAACGTGGGCTCGGGCGACATCACGGTGGGGGAGTACGCCTTCTTCGGCCACAACGTCTCGGTCCTGACCGGCACCCACGACATCAGCAAGTTCGGCCGCGAGCGCCAGCTGGCCATCCCCCGCAGCGGCCGCGACATCGTCATCCGCGAGGGCGCCTGGGTGGCCAGCAACGCCATGGTCCTCGGCCCCTGCGTGATCGGGGCCCACGCCGTGGTCGGCGGCGGCTCCCTGGTCATGGGCGACGTCGCGCCCTACACCATCGTCGCCGGCGCCCCGGCCAGGGTCCTGCGCACCATCCCCCACGACGACGACCCCGGCCACCAGTAGCGGCCGGGGTCGCGCGCCGGGCGTGCGGGAGCTGTCCTAGGGGACCGGCCTCAGGGCGATGCGGCGGCGGGTCTCGCCGCCGATGCGGTTGGTGTCGCTGCCGACCCACAGGCCGGCCGAGGTGACGTACAGGTCCTTGCCGCCGACGCCGCGCTCCTTGCCGGGGTTCCAGGACAGGGCGAGGCCGGTGGACGGGTTGATGGCGCCGATGCCCTGGCGGCTGACCGCGCCCGGGCCGGCGGCGTTGCGGCCCTGGGGGTTGTCGAGCCAGCGCTGGTGGCCCTGGACGTACACGGCCGCGTCGGTGGCCGCCACCGAGTGCAGGGTGTCGCCGCCGGTGTAGTTGATCCAGGTGGGACGGGCCGGGTTGGGGATGTTGGTCTCGAACCGGGCGGCGGCGTCGCACAGATCCCGCCCGACCCCGCCGGCCTGCGGGACGTAGCCGGTGGAGACGAACGCGAACCACGACCCGTCGGGCGAGAAGTCGACGTCGCGCATGTAGTCGGGCAGGCTGGCGGCCGCGCACAGGTTCTGCAGGGGCGGGTAGTACCAGGCGTTGACCGAGGCGGTGGCGCCCAAGGTGAGCATGAACGCCCGGTAGCGGGTCAGGCCGGCCACCGAGGTGAAGTTGCCCACCGCGACCAGCCGGGTCCCGGCCGGGTTGACGGCGAAGCGGTAGACCCCGACCGGCCCGGCGTTGCTGGTGACGCTGCCGCTGATGGCCAGGTTGAGGTAGCCGGTGTTGGCCCCGGAGGCCGGGTTCAGGGCCCGCAGCTTGCCCGGGAAGGTGCCGCCGGCCAGCAGCCGGCCGCCGGCCAGGGCGAGCTCGGTGACCTTGCCCGAGGCCAGGTTGGCGTTGAAGGCGGTGTCGACGGCCCCGGTGGTGCGGTTGAGCTTGGCCACCCCGCGCCGGGCGGTGCCGTTGACGCTGGTGAAGGTCCCGCCGATCCACAGGGAGGTGCCGTCGCTGGCCAGCGCCCACACCTCGCCGTTGACGCTGGGCGCGAACGAGCTGATCACCCCGGTGGCGGCGTTGAAGGCGACGATGTTGCTGCGGGCGAAGGTCCCGCCGGGGCTGACCCCGGCCGGGGTGCTGACCGAGCTGAAGGTTCCGCCGGCGTACATCGTCCCGCCGACCTGGACGAAGTTGTAGACCGCGCCGCTGGCCACGTTCGGGGTGAAGTTGGCCGGGTTGGCGCTGACCACGGTGCCAAGCGCGATCGACGCCGAGGCGACGGCCGGGACGGCCGCCAGGGCCACGCTGAGGCCGAGCCCGGCCAGCAGGCTGCGCAGGGTGCGCTTGCGGAACGGAACCACGTCGGATGCCCCTTGTCTCCCGGACCTGTCCCACCGGCGTCCGTGCCCCCACCGGCACGATGGGATGTCGGCGCATCCTATCCAGTTCCGGCAGGAGGCGGATCACGCGGTTGAACTACGCTGGATCGGGCATTCGCGCAGCCTGTCGTCACCGCTCAGGAGGGATGGATGCGGATCCTGCTCGCCGCCCTCAACGCCGGCAAGGGCGACCTCGACGGCAACCTGGCCCGGCACCGGGCCGCCCTCGCGCAGGCCCGCGTCCAGGGCTGCCAGCTGGCGGTGTTCCCCGAGTTCTCGCTCACCGGGTCGGTCGATCCCCGCACCCATCCCGAGCGGGCCCTGGCCATCGACGCCGAGCCGGTGCGGGCCCTGCTGGCCGCGACCTCGCGGACCGGGGTCGCCACCCTGTTCGGCATCGCCGAGCGCGACGGCGCGGCCTTCCACATCACTCAGGTCTACGGCCACGACGGCCGGCTCGGCGGCGCCTACCGCAAGCGGCACCTGGGCGAGGGCGAGGAGGGCTACCGGACCGGCGACGGCCCCGGGGTGTTCCGGCTGGGGACGGCCCGGTTCGGGGTCACCATCTGCGCCGAGGGCGAGGTCGACTTCCCCTGGGACGACGCG
>DASZON010000288.1:0-4212 GCA_035550755.1 Actinomycetota bacterium
GCTGCTGGCGGCCATGGTCCGCGAGCCCGGCCGGGTGTTCACCCGCGGCCAGCTGCTCGACGCCGTCCACGGGGTCGCCTTCGAGTCCTACGAGCGGGCGGTCGACGCCCACGTCAAGAACCTCCGCAAGAAGATCGAGCCCGTCCCCGGCCACCCCCGCTACCTGCTCACGGTCCACGGCGTCGGCTACCGGTTCGCCGATGCCTGACCGGCGCCGGGCCGGGGGCCGGCCGCCGTGGTGGCCGGAGGGCGAGCCGTTCCCGCCCGAGGGCGGGTGGCGGGGCGGGCCGCGTTGGGCCGGCAGCGGTCCCCGCTGGGCCGGGGGCGCGGGCGGGCCCCCCTGGGCCGGGGGACGGGGTGGGCCCCGGCGCCGGTTCCCACGGCGGGTCGGGCTGGTGGTGGCGCTGTTCCTCGGGTTCGCCTTCCTGGCCAGTGGGGCGATCTTCCGCCTGCTGTGGGGCGGCGGGTACGGGCCCGGCCAGGGAGGGCGGGGCTGGGGCGGTCCGCCGTTCGGCCTGCTGCTCCTCGGGCTGCTCGGGGTGGCGCTCCTGACCGGCCGGGCGGTGCGGCGCATGGCGGCGCCGATCGGGGACGTGATGGAGGCCGCCGACCGGGTCGCCGGCGGCGACTACTCGACCCGGGTGCAGGTGCGGGGCCCGGGCGAGGTCGGCCGGCTGGCCGACTCCTTCAACCAGATGACCGAGCGCCTCCAGGCCAACGAGACCCAGCGCCGGGCCCTGCTGGCCGACGTCGCCCACGAGCTGCGGACCCCGCTGTCGGTGATCCGGGGCAACGTCGAGGGGATGCTGGACGGGGTCTACCCGCCCGACGAGGCCCACCTGGGGCCGCTCCTGGAGGAGACGGCGGTGATGGCCCGGCTGCTCGACGACCTCCAGACCCTGTCCACGGCCGAGGCCGGCGTGCTGCGGCTCCACCGCGAGCGGGTCGACCCGGCGGACCTGGCCGGGGACGCGGTGGCCGCGCTGCGCGCCAGGGCCGACCGGGCCGGGGTGACCCTCACCAGCCACGCGCCCGACCCGGTCCCCGAGGTCGACGTCGACCCCGTGCGGATCGGCGAGGTCCTGGCCAACCTGCTCACCAACGCCATCCGCCACACCCCGGCCGGCGGGTCGGTCCGGGTCGTGGTCGAGCCCGACCCGGCCGGGGTGGCCGTCACCGTGGCCGACACCGGGCCCGGGATCGACCCCCGCGACCTGGCGCACGTGTTCGACCGGTTCGTGAAGTCGGCCGACTCGGGCGGGGCCGGGCTGGGGCTGGCCATCGCCCGCAGCCTTGTCGAGGCCCACGGCGGCAGCATCGCCGCCCGGAGCGCCCCCGGGGAGGGGACGACCATGCGGTTTGTGCTGCCCTCTGTGGACAGTTCCACCGGTTCGTCGGGGTGACGGCTTACCCTTGTCTCGCACGCTCCCCGCGTGCAGCATTTGGACGTGACGTAACGGGCATCCCGACCGAAGCCGACGGGTTGGTGGTCTGGTGACGAACGGCGAGCTGGGCGCGACCGGCCAGAAGATCTACGACTTCATCCGGGAGTCGCACGCGGCCACCGGCCTGGTGCCGACGGTCCGCGAGATCCGCGAGGCGATCGGGGTCAGCTCGATCGGGACCGTTGGCTACTGGCTGGACAAGCTCGAGGCTCTGAACCTGATCCGCCGCGACGCCGGCAAGAACCGCTCCATCCAGCTCCGGGGCGAGTCCCCGACCGTGGGCGTCCCCCTGGTGGGGGAGATCCGCGCCGGGTTGCCGATCGTGGCCGACCAGCTGGTCGACGGCAACTTCGTCCTGCCCCGCCAGCTGGTGGGGGAGGGCACCCTGTTCATGCTCCGGGTGCGCGGGGACTCCATGATCGACGCCCAGATCGCCGAGAACGACTACGTGGTCGTCCGCGAGCAGCACGACGCCCAGAACGGCGACATCGTCGCCGCCCTCGTCCCCGGCACCGAGGACGGCGCCACCATCAAGCACTTCTCCCGCAAGGGCGACCGGGTCCGCCTCCTCCCCGCCAACAAGCAGTACAAGCCGATCCCGTTCGGCCCCGACGGCCGCATCCTGGGCAAGGTCGTCACCGTCCTCCGCCGGGTGTGAGGGCCGCCCCTACGCCACCTGGACCAGGACGACGGTGATGTTGTCGGGGCCGCCGGCGTCGTTGGCGGCGTCGATCAGTGAACGGCAGGCCGCCTGGCCGTCCGGGGCGGCGGACAGCAGCCGGGCGATCTGGTTGTCGCTGACCGCCTCGGTGAGGCCGTCGGAGCAGAGCAGGAGCTGGTCGCCGGAGGTGAGCTCCAGGGGGTCGGGGAGGTCGACCGGGACCCGGGGATCGAGGCCGACCGCTCGGGTGAGGATGCTGCGCTCAGGGTGGATGGCGGCCTGCTCCGGGGTGAGGCGGCCGCGGCGGACGAGCTCGCCGACGACGGTGTGGTCGGTGGTGAGCTGGGCAAGGTCGCCCCCGCGCAGCAGGTAGGCGCGGCTGTCGCCGACGTGGGCGAGCTGGAGGTACCCGTCGCCGGCGACGGCGGCCGCGGTGACGGTGGTGCCCATGCCGTACAGGGCCGGGTCGCCGGCCGCACGGTCCAGGATCGCCTCGTTGGCATCGCGGATGGCGACGGCCAGGGCCTCGGCGGCCTTGCCGGGGTCGGGGAACGAGCCGCCGTCGAGGCGGGCCAGGGGCTCGACCGCGGCCGCCGAGGCGACCTCGCCGCCCTGATGGCCGCCGAGGCCGTCGGCGACGGCGAACACGGTCTGGCCGCAGAAGTAGCTGTCCTCGTTGCCGGACCGCAGACGGCCGACGTCGGTTCCGGCGAAGCTGCGCAGGCGCATGGGGCGACCTCCAGGTGTCGGGAGGAAGGTTCTCATGCGACGGCGCTATCGTGGGCGCCGACAACCGCCAACCCGGCGGATCGCCATCGGAGGAGGACTCGTGACCACTGCGGCGGAACTCGACCCGGCCCCCAAGCTCGGTGCCTATGCCCATCCGGAGCGGCTGGTGACCACGGCCTGGCTGGCCGAGCACCTCGAGGACCCCAACCTGGTCATCGCCGAGTCCGACGAGGACGTCCTGCTCTACGAGACCGGCCACATCCCCGGTGCGGTCAAGATCGACTGGCACCTGGACCTGAACGACCCGGTGGAGCGCGACTACGTCAGCGGCGAGGGGTTCGCCCGCCTGATGTCCTCCAAGGGCATCTCCCGCCACACCACCATCGTGTTCTACGGCGACAACTTCAACTGGTGGGCCGCCTACGCCCTGTGGGTCTGCAGCCTGTTCGGCCATCGGGACGTCCGTCTGCTGGACGGCGGCCGCCAGAAGTGGGTCTCCGAGGGCCGCCCCCTGACCACCGAGGTGGCCCAGCGCCCGGCGGCCGACTACCCGGTGACCGAGCGCGACGACACCGCCATCCGCGTCTTCCGCGAGCAGGTCCTGGCCCACGTCCGCTACGGCGGGCGCCTGGTCGACGTGCGCTCGCCCGGCGAGTACTCGGGCGAGCTGCTGGCCATGCCCGACTACCCGCAGGAGGGGGCGCTGCGCGGCGGCCACATCCCCGGTGCCGCCAACATGCCCTGGAAGCGGGCGGCCAACGAGGACGGCACCTTCAAGTCGGCCGACGAGCTGAAGGCCATCTACCAGGGTGAGCTCGGCCTCGGCGCCAACGACGACATCGTCGCCTACTGCCGCATCGGCGAGCGCTCCAGCCACACCTGGTTCGTGCTCAGCCAGCTCCTCGGGTTCCATCACGTGCGCAACTACGACGGCTCCTGGGTCGAGTGGGGCAACTCGGTGCGGGTGCCGATCGAGCGCTCCAGCGAGCCCGGCCCCGACCCGCGGCTCAAGGCGGTCGGCTAGGCCCATGGCCATGCCGGCCCGGCTCGCCGAGATCGTCGAGGAGTTCGCCGACCTCCCGGCCGAGCTCCGCCTCGAGGCGCTGCTCGACTACTCGCGGCGGGTCCAGCCCCTGCCCGAGCGCCTGGCCGGGCACCGCGAGGCCATGGAGCAGGTGCCGGAGTGCCAGACCCCGTTCTTCCTGGCCACCGAGCTGGACGAGGGCGACCGGGTGACGATCCATTTCGACGCCCCGCCGGAGGCGCCGACCACCCGCGGGTTCGCGGGCATCCTGTCCGAGGGCCTCAACGGCGCCACCGCCCAGGAGGTCCTGGCCGTGCCCAACGGCTTCTACACCGCCCTCGGCCTCGACCGGG
>DASZON010000289.1:0-18195 GCA_035550755.1 Actinomycetota bacterium
GATGGCCGAGGAGGACGAGCGGCTGCTGGCCGCGATGATCGGCCCCGGAACGCACTAGACTGCCGGTCACCCTGGCCGGCTGTTCCGGCCCGTTCCCGTCGCGTCAGGAGACCGCCCACGTGCAAGCCGTCATCCTCGCCGGAGGCTTCGGCACCCGGCTGCGCCCGCTGACCAGCACCCGGCCCAAGCCGCTGATCCCCTTCGCCAACGAGCCGTTCCTGCTCCACACCCTGCGCCAGCTCGCCGCCGGCGGGTTCACCGAGGTCGTGCTGTCGACCATGTACCTGCCCGAGGCCTTCGACCAGCTCCTGCCCGAGGCCCGCAAGGCCGGGGTCGAGGTGGTGCTGTCCTCCGAGGACACCCCGATGGGGACCTCCGGGGCCGTCAAGCGCCTGTCCCACCTGCTGGACGGCACCTTCCTGGTCCTCAACGGCGACGTGCTCGTCGACATCGACTTCCAGCGGCTGGTGGCGCTGCACCGCGAGCGCGAGGCGTCGGCCACCCTGGCCCTGGTCCGGGTGCCCGACCCGAGCGCGTTCGGGCTCGTCCCGGTGGACCCCGACAACCGTGTCACCGCCTTTCTGGAGAAGCCCGGCGACCTCGAGGACTCCTGGGTCACCGACCTGATCAACGCCGGCGTGTACGTCCTCGAGCCGTCGGTCCTCGACCACGTCGCGGCCGGCCAGCCGTCGTCGTTCGAGCGCAACCTGTTCCCGTCCCTGCTGGCCTCGGGGGCGCCGGTGTACGGCTACGAGCTGCACGGCTACTGGCGCGACCTGGGGACCCCGATCGCGTATCTGGCCGCCCAGTTCGACCTGCTCGAGGGGCGGCTGCACCTGCCCATCAACGCCACCGAGCGTGGCCGCAGCCAGTGGTTCGCCGACGACACCCGGGTCGACGAGGGGGCCGTGCTCCGCGGCCCCATCCTGGTCGGCCAGGGGGCCGTCGTGGAGGAGGAGGGCCGGGTGTTCGGCCCGACCGTGCTCGGCCCCGGCACCCTGGTCGCCGGCGGGGCCCGCCTGGAGCGCTCGGTGCTGCTGGAGGGCGCCCGGGTGGAGCGCGGGGCCAAGGTGTCGGACTCGATCATCGGCCGCAACGTCGTCGTCGGGGACGGCGCCGTGGTCCGCGACGGCGCCGTGGTCGGCGACAACGTCGAGATCGAGGCCGGCAACATCCTCGCCAGCGGGGTCCGGGTAGCCCCGAATGTCAGGCTGGGACTGGGGGCGATCCGCTTCTAGGGCGATCCCGAGCGCTAGCCGGCGGTCGGCTCCGGGGCCACCGACTTGGTGCCCTCGGGGACCATGAAGTCGTTCACGAACGCCTGGACGACGTCCATGTTGACCCGCTGCAGGAGCTCCAGGTTGCGCCAGGCGACCAGGGCGACCCCGTTGCTGTCCAGGCCCGACCAGGGGGACAGGACCAGCTTGGACCCGTTGCGGGCCTCCACGAACTGGCGCAGCTGGGCGACCTGGTCGTCGGGAATCCCCTTGTAGACCATCACCACGTAGCCGTGCTCCAGGTTGTGGACCATGGCCCGCATGTCCTGGTCGCTGGTGTAGACGCCCGGCGCCAGCGGCGAGGCCAGGTGGTCGCCCGAGGTCGGCGGGTTGGAGTTCCAGTTGTCGGGCTGCTCGCCGGGGCTGATGTGGTCACGGCCGGCCTCGGGGAAGGTCTGGACGCCCTTGGAGCCCGCCGCCGTGCGGCCCGCCTCCAGCGCGGCCGGGCTCACCGACTGGTTGGACGCCTGGGGCGTGTCGCTCCGGCCCTCGAACCAGATCAGGGCGAGCAGGGCGAGCAGGGACAGCACGGCCACCCCGCTCCAGAGCAGGGTGCGCTGGCGGCGCCGCTTCTCCTCCAGCCGGCGGGCCGCCGCGCCCCGGGCGAGCTTGCCCTTGTCCGGCTGGCGGCGGTTCCTGGCGGCCGTGCCCGAGCCCGAGCCCCGGCCGGGTTGGCTCTTGCCGGTCGGTCCTGGCTTGGTCCTGGGCTTGCGGGTGTCGGCCATCGATGCGCTCCGGATCCAGTGGGACGGCGGTATCGGGCGATTCTAGCGGGGTACAGGCCGGTCGGCGGACCAGCGGTAAGGAGGGCGATGCGGATGGGTGTGCTGCGCACCAAGTCGATCGAGCAGTCGATCCGGGACACCGAGGAGGCCGACCACAAGCTGAAGCAGGACCTGTCGGCCCTGGACCTGACCGTGTTCGGCATCGGGGTGATCATCGGCACCGGCATCTTCGTGCTCACCGGGATCGCCGCCGCCACCAAGGCCGGCCCGGCGGTGTCGCTGTCCTTCGTGCTCGCCGGGGTGGCGTGCGCCCTGGCCGCGCTCTGCTACGCCGAGTTCGCCAGCAGCGTGCCGGTGGCCGGCAGCGCCTACACCTTCTCCTACGCCTCCCTTGGCGAGCTGATCGCCTGGATCATCGGCTGGGACCTGGTGCTGGAGTTCGCCCTCGGCGCGGCCGCGGTGTCGGTCGGCTGGGCCAAGTACTTCTCGTCGGTGTTCCCGGTCCCCGGGTCGATCTCGGGGGACGGGCCGGTCAACCTCACCGCCGGGGCGATCGTGCTCGTGCTGACCGCGGTGGCGATCATCGGGGTCAAGCTCAGCTCGCGCTTCAACGCCGTCATGGTGACCATCAAGCTGGCCGTGGTGGCCCTGTTCATCGGCGCCGGGGCGGTCAAGATCACCACCGCCAACTGGCACCCGTTCATCCCCCCGCCCGCCGAGGCCCCCAAGGCGGCCAACGCCGTCGAGGCCGGCCGGCCCCTCATCGAGGTCCTGTTCGGGCTCCAGCCGCTGGCCTACGGCTGGATGGGCATCGGCTTCGGGGCGGCGGTCGTGTTCTTCGCCTTCATCGGCTTCGACGTGGTCGCCACCACCGCCGAGGAGACCCGCAAGCCCCAGCGCGACATGCCCATCGGCATCCTCGGGTCGCTGGCCATCTGCACCGTGCTCTACGTGGTCGTGTCGATGGTGCTGACCGGGATGGTCAAGTACACCGAGCTGAACACCGCCGCCCCCATGGCCGACGCCCTCAAGGCGGTCGGCTACGACTGGATCGCCGGGCTGGTGTCGCTGGGGGCGCTGGCCGGGCTGACCACGGTCATCCTCATCCTGATGATGGGCCAGAGCCGGGTCCTGTTCGCCATGAGCCGCGACCGGCTGCTGCCCGGCTGGCTCTCCGGCGTCCACCCCCGCTACGGCACGCCCTGGCGGATCTCGCTCATCGCCGGGGCGATCGTTGCCCTGATCGCCACCTTCGTGCCCCTGACCACCCTGGCCGACATGGTCAACATCGGCACCCTGTTCGCGTTCGTGCTGGTGTCGATCGGGGTCATCGTGCTGCGCCGCACCCAGCCCGACCTGCCGCGGGCCTTCCGGACCCCGGCGGTCCCCCTGGTCCCCATCCTGGCCGTGGTCGCCTGCGTGTTCCTGATGCTCAATCTGGGCAGCCTGACCTGGTGGCGGTTCCTGGTCTGGATGGTGATCGGCTTCGCCGTCTACTTCCTCTACGGCTACCGCCACAGCCGCCTGGCCACCGAGCGGCGGGAGCGGGCGGCGAGCCGCCGCTAGCTCGCCGGCTGGCCGGCCGCGACCAGGGCGAGGGGCTCGGGGCCGGGGCCGAGGGCCGCGGCCAGGGCGGGGCGGGCGCCCGGGGCGGCCGGGTGGACGACGGCGGCCAGCCCCAGGGCGTGCAAGGCCAGCACCAGGGCCCGCAGGGCTCCGCCGGCGGCCAGCTCCAGGCCGTCCGGCGCTGGGTCGCCGGCACCGGCCCGGTCCGGCTCCCCGGCCGGGCTCGGCGAGGCCAGCCAGCAGGCCAGCAGGGCCGGGGCGGCGGCCAGGGCCGGCGGGGTGGGGGAGCAGGCGGCCAGGCAGGCGGCCCGGGCGTCGTCGGGGACCGGCGCCACCCGGAGCCGGCGGCCGCCGGGGAGGGGCACGGCCCGGGCGGCGGCAACCGCCCGGTCGAGGACGGCCGGGTCGACCGGGCCGGGCCGGAAGGCGGCCGGCGGGGGCGGGCCCTCCAGGAAGGCCAGGAGGTCCTCGGCCGTGCCGGCGGTCCGGAACAGGTCGTCGGCCGGCGCCCGGACCAGGTCGCGGGCGGTGCCGTCGCCCTTGGGGCGGGGCACCCCGCGGAGCAGGGCCGCCGGGACCCGGGCGGCCTTGCCCTTGACCAGGTCGGCGGCGGCGGCGACCTCGTCGGCCACGGCCACCTCGGTGACCTCGAGCAGCCGGCCGTCGCCGTCGGTCCGGCCCCGCCAGTCGTCGAGGGCGCCCATGCCGGCCAGGCCGACGGCGACGTCGCTCTGGCCGAGGCGCCAGGGCCGGCCGAGGGTGTCGGTGACCACCACGGCGACGTCGTGGCCGTCCACGGCCCCGATGGCCTCGCGCAGCCGGGCCGCCGAGGCGTCGGGGTCGGCGGGCAGGAGCACCAGCCGGTCGCCGCCGGCGTTGGAGGCGTCGACCAGGGCGTTGGCCCCGACCAGGCCGTGGCGGGTCTCGGCGATGACCAGCCGGCCCCGCCGGGCCACCACCCGGGCCGTCTCGGCCGCCACCGTCTCGCGCAGGACCCGCTCGCGCTCGGCCGGGTCGTCGGGGAGCCGGACCAGGCGGCCCTCGGCCTTGGCCACCACCTTGGAGGTGACGGCGAGCACGTCGCCGTCGGCCAGGGCCAGCCCGGCCCGCCGGACCGCGTCCAGCAGCAGCCGGGCCAGGTCGTCCCCGGGCCGCACCTCCGGGATCCCGGGGAGCGGCACCACCGTCAGGCTCACCCGACTCACCGGGGCACCCGCCCGCGGGTTCCCCGGACCTCTCCGAGCGCCTCCAGGGCCGCCTTGGCCAGGGCGGCGGCGTCCTCGACGGTGCGCATCAGGGTCGGGACCACCACCGGCTCGAGGCCGAGGGCGGCCACCTCGCCGGCCTGCTCGGC
Organism: Actinomycetota bacterium; assembly: GCA_035550755.1. Taxonomy (GTDB): domain Bacteria; phylum Actinomycetota; class CALGFH01; order CALGFH01; family CALGFH01; genus CALGFH01. The sequence goes on from DASZON010000289.1 coordinate 4,923, forward strand.
GTCCACGGTGTCGAGTACGAAGGCGTCGGCGAGCCCGGCGTACAGCCCGGCGACCCCGCGGGCCGACACCTCGACCCCCCAGGCGGGCAGGAGCCGGTCGGCCATGCCCCGGACCGGCGCCCCGCCCACGATCGGGGTCACGGCCACCACCCGGCAGGGGTTCGCCGCCACCGCCGCCCTGACCCCGGGCACGGCCAGGATGGGAGCGATCGACACCACCGGGTTGGACGGGCAGACCAGGATCCCCTCGGCGGCGGCGACGGCCTCCAGCACCCCGGGGGCGGGCCGGGCGTCCTCGATGCCCGAGAAGCGGACCGACCGCACCGGGTCGCGGGCCTGGCGGCCGACCCACCACTCCTGGAAGCCAAGGTCGAGCGGGCCGTCGGGGCCGTCGACCTCGATCCGGGTCTCGATCGGCTGGTCGCTCATGGGCAGCAGCCGCACCGGCACCCCGAGGCGCCGGCAGAGGACGGCGGTGGCCTCGGTCAGGCTCGCCCCCTCGGCCAGCAGCCGGGTCCGCAGCAGGTGGGTGGCGATGTCACGGTCGCCGAGGGCGAACCAGGCCGGCTCGCCCAGGCGGACCAGGGCCTCGCGGACGTTCCAGGTTTCGCCGGCCAGGCCCCAGCCGCGCTCCTCGTCGGCCACCCCGGCAAGGGTGTAGGCGACCGAGTCCAGGTCGGGGGAGACCGCCAGCCCGTGGATGCGCAGGTCGTCGCCGGTATTGCCGACGACCACGAGGTCGGCGGGGTCGTGGACGCGCAGCAGCCCGCGCAGGAACTTGGCGGCGCCGACGCCGCCGGCGAGCGCGACGAGCATGGAGGGCTCCCTCGGTCGGGGCCGGAGCGGCCCCAGGATAGCGCCGCCCGGCCCGGGTCAGGGGGCCGGGACGTCGGCCGGGGCGTCCTCGGCCGGGGCCGCGTCCCCGGTCGTCCCCTGGCCGCTGCCGGTGTCGCCCCCGCCGCCGGCCGACCCCGGCGTCACTGTGCTGTCGGGGGTGGTCGGCTCGGGCTCGGTCGTGGTGGTGGGCGGCGAGGTCGTGCTCGTCACCGGCGGCGCGGTGGTCGTCGGCACCTCGGGGGCCGAGGACGGCGGGGGCTGCGGCTGGGTCGCGGCGGTGGTGGGATCGGGCGGGCTGGGCTGCGTGCCCGGGGTCGGGGTGGCCCCGCCCGGCCCGGTCTCGCGGGTCGGCGGGGCGAGCACGCCCTGGGTCTCGACCACGGCGTGCGCGATCGCCCGGGCGGTGTCGCCGTTGAGGGAGACCGGCGCGTTCTCGGCCGCGATGGCCACCCTGGCCAGGACCTGCCGGCTGGCGACGACGATGCTGTCCAGCTGCACCTCCGCCTTGCCCGAGGGCTCGCCCTCCTTGCGGGCGTCGTCGACCGCCGCCTTCGCCTCGACCACGGCCTGCTTCAGGGCGTCGAGCGCCGGGAGGAGCTGGTTGAACATCTGCAGCTCGACCAGCCGGTCCAGCTCGTCCACCCGGGCGTCGACGATCCGGGTCCGCTCGACCGCCTCGCGGGACGGTGACCACTGGACCGACGCGACCCGCAGCTGCTCGATGGCCCGCTTGAACGGGTACATGGGCTGGCCGGGCAGGGCGGCCGCCGAGGCCATGGTGGCCGGGGCCAGGACCAGGGCGGCGGCCAGCACGACCGCGGCCACCCGGCGGCGAAGGTCCCAGCCGTTGGCCTGGGCGCGGACAGGGAGGGGCACCACCGTGGCCGAGCCGTGCAGGACCCGTTCCAGGTGGCGGTCGGCCACCCCGGGGTCGAGCTGGTAGGCGGCCAGCTCGGCGCGCAGCGCGTCGGCCGCCTCCGCCAGGGGGGCGAGCTCGTCGGTGAGCTCGACCGGCCGCCCGTCGAGCAGGGCGTCGAGCTCGTCGTGCAGCTTGTTCGGCTTGGGCCGGGGCATCCTCACCGCTCCTCTTCCTCCTGACTAGTCAGGCGACCGGGGTCCGGTGATGGATACGGGCGTTCCTGCGGTTGCTCCGGGCTACGCAGGCCAAGCACCCTGGCCAGGCTGGCCAGGCCGCGGTGCTGGAGCGCCTTGACCGCGCCGGTGGTCTTGCCGAGGATCTCGGCCACCTCGGGGGCGGTGAGCCCGCCGGCCATGCGCAGCAGCAGCACCTCGCGCTGGTCGTCGGAGAGGTGGCGCATGGCGGCCACCACCCGCTCGGCGTCGACCCGGTCGAGGGCCAGCTCCTCGGGGTCGTCGGCCCCGGCGACCTGGGCGGCCTCGTTGAGGTTGTCCTCCAGCGGCTCGATCCGGGAGCGGGACTGCCGGCGCCGGTGGTCGTAGAGGTCGTGGCGGGCGATCTGGAACAGCCAGCCGCCGAGGGCCTCGATCGGGCCGCGGAACCGGGGCAGGGCCTCGATGGCGCTGAGGAAGGTCGTGCCGGTGAGGTCCTCGGCCTGGTGGCGGTCGCCGACGGCGGCCATGAAGAAGCGGAACAGGGCGGGGGCGTAGGCGGTGTAGACGCGGGTCACGGCGGCCGGTTCACGGCGTCGCGCGGCCACCAGGTCCGCCGCGGTCAGCCCGACCTTGGACACCGCCTCCCGCTCTCCCCCGAACCCAAGCACGTCAGCCCCCCGATGGCACCTCGTCCGCGCGTGAGGCTATCCCATGGGACCGTCACCGACCAGACAGCCGGTTGCTGCGCGACTCGGGCGAGCTGTCCCCAGAAAAAACCTTCCGCTTGAAAATACCGCTCAAGGCGCCGCAGAATGCCACCGATGTAATTACGATCGTGACGTTCCAAACACCCATAAGCGTGCGACCCGGACGCCTCGCTGCACCGGTTGAGGAGGCAATGGATGGGCCCCATCCCCGTCGAGATCCAGCCCTGGTACGAGCGGGCGGCCTGCCTGGATAAGGACGCCGACTGCTTCTTCCCGGAGAAGGGGGGCTCGACCCGCGCCGCCAAGCGCATCTGTCAGACCTGCACGGTCCAGACCGAATGCCTCGAGTACGCGCTGGCCAACGACGAGCGGTTCGGGATCTGGGGCGGCCTGTCCGAGCGCGAGCGCCGCCGCCTCAAGCGCCGCGCCTCCTAGGCGGATCCGAGCCGGAATTAGCCGGCGCCCGATTCGCGTCATTTGCGGGTTGCTTTAGAGTTCGCTGGCGGTGCCGTGCTAGCATTCGCGGGTGCCCGTGGGGGAGGTGTAGACCCTACGGGCCTTTCGATACACCCCCGGCTACCCCCGGCCGGCGAGGCCTCGAGAGGAAGGTTGTGCCCGCGAGTCAGCCACGCGTCATCGCGATCGTCGTCAACCACAACGGGCGGGCGTTCCTTCGCGACACCTTCCGCGGGCTCGCCGCCCAGACCCGCCCGATCGACGACGTGCTGGTGGTCGACACCGGCTCCGCCGACGGCAGCGCCGACTGGGCCCGCTCGCGCCTCGGCGACGACGCCGTCATGGCCGTCAGGGGCCAGTTCGGCCGGGCGGTGATGTCGGCCCTGCGCGACCCGCGCACCGCCGGCATGGACTGGCTGTGGCTGCTGCACGACGACTGCGCCCCCGAGCCCGAGGCCCTGGAGCGGCTGCTGGCCGAGGCCGAGTCCCGGCCGAGCGCCTCGATCCTGGGCCCCAAGCTGGTCTCCTGGACCAACCCCGACCGCCTCCAGGAGATCGGCTTCTCGATCGACCGGACGGGCCGGGCGGTGTCGGCGATCGAGGACGACGAGATCGACCAGGGCCAGCACGACCAGATCCGCGACGTGTTCTACGTCAACACCGCCGGGATGCTGGTCCGGCGCGGGGCGCTGCTGAACGTGGGCGGGTTCGACGAGCGCATGCCGGCCTTCCGCGACGACCTCGACCTCTGCTGGCGGACCCATCTGACCTGCGGCCGGGTGCTGGTCGTGCCCCAGGCCCGGGTCCGCCACTTCGCCGCCGCCGCCTCCCGCAGCCGCAGGACCCGCGCCGTCGGCCACCCCCGCTAACTGATCGAGCGGCACACGACCGCGGCCATGCTGAAGGCGAGCAGCCTCCGCTAGCTGCCCTTCGCCCTGCTCCTGGCCATGGTGGGCGCCCTGGCCCGGGCCGGCGGCCTGGCCCTGACGGGGCGGCCGGCCGACGCCCTGGCCGTGCTGTGGGCCTGGGGCTGGAACGCCAAGGAGCTGCCGGTCACGATCGTCCACCGCCGCCGCCTCCAGAAGCAGCGCAAGGTCGCCGACAGCGCCCTGGCCGCCCTGCGCGCCCCGGGCGGCCAGCGCCTGCGGGCCCTGCTCCGCGGGACCCTCGAGCTGGTCTACGGAGCCGAGGTCGGCGCCCACGTGGCCCAGCGGACCGACGACACCGGCGAGGAGCAGGACATGCCGTCGGGCGGGGTGTCGGTGGCCCGGATCGTGACCAGCCACCCGGTGGCCTTCATGGTCGCCGGCTTCGCCCTGGTCATGGCCATCTCGCTGCGCTCGGTGCTGTTCGCGCCGGCGATCGCCAGCATCAGCCTCGGAGTCTGGCCGGCCACCGCGGCCGACCTGCTGCGCGAGTTCGCCTCCAGCTTCCACCGGGCCGAGCTGGGCTCGACCGCCTCCGCCCCGCCGTCGCTGGCCCTGCTGGGCGGGCTGTCGGTGCTGACCTTCGGCAAGGCCCTGGTGGCCGAGAAGCTGCTGCTGTTGCTGGCCCTGCCGCTGGCCGCGGCCACCTGCGCCCGCGCCCTGCGGGTGGTGGTGCCCCAGCTGTGGGCCCGGGCCGTGGCCGGGCTGCTGTACGCGACCGCGCCGCTGGCCACCGGGGCCCTGGCCCAGGGCCGCATCGGCGAGCTGGTCCTGCTGGTGCTGGCCCCGCCGGCCCTGGCCCAGGTGGTGCTGGCCTTCCGCGCCGACCAGCCCCGCGAGCCGTGGCGCCCGGCCCTGCGCTTCGCCCTGCTGGCCGCCGTGTCCATCGCCATGGCCCCGGCCGCGGTGGTCGCCTTCGGGCTGGTGGTGGCCGTGGCCATCGTGGTCGCCCTGGTGACGGCGGGCCCGGCCGGGCGCCGGCTGGCCGTTCGCCAGTCGCTGCTCCTGGGGGGTGGGTTCCTGCTGGCCCTGGCGCTGTTGCTGCCCTGGAGCGCGCGGCTGCTGACCGGGGCCGCCTTCGCCGGCCTGGGCCGGCCGCTGGCCACCCCCGGGCTGGCCGACCTGCTACAGCTGCGGCCGGGCGGCGGCGGCGTGCCCGGGCCGCTGGTCGGGCCGCTGTACCCGGCCCTGGCCCTGGCCGGGCTGCTGTTCGCCGTGGCCTCGCGCCGCAGGCAGACCTTCTTCCTGCTGGTCGGGTTCGTGGCCGCCGCCGTGGCGGCCGCCTTGCAGGCCAGGGGGCTGGCCCCGCGGGTCACCGACTGGCCGGCCGGGCTGCTGATCCCGGGGGCGGTGGCCTGGGCCGCGGCCGCCGGGCTGGGGCTGGCCGGCATCGGCCAGGCCGTCCGCCAGCTCGACGTCCGCTTCAGCCTGCGGCGGGTCACCGCCGGCGGGCTCGTGCTGCTCAGCGCCGTCACCGGCCTGCTGGTGGCCGGCCACCTGGTCCGCGGGGTCTGGTCGCCGATGGTGGCCGTCGACAGCCCGGCCCTGCCGGCCACGGTGACCCGCAGCCAGGCCCGGGTGCTGTGGCTGGCCGGGCGGCCCGACCACGGCGTCGACTTCGCCGTCACCGGCCCCAAGGGCCGGACCCTGCTCGACCCGGGGCGGCCGCCGGCCGCGGCCGCCGACGACCTGGGGTCGGTGGTCACCGACATCGTCCAGGCCCGCACCCACCGGGCCGGGTCGATGCTGCGGATGTTCGGCGTCGGCTACGTGGTGGTGCGGCCCGGGCCCGAGGCGGGCCGGCTGGTCGACCTGGTGGCCCGGCAGCAGGACCTCGACGCCAAGCCGACCGAGCAGGCGGCGCTGTTCGCCGGGCCGGGGGTGCCGCAGACCGCCTGGGTCCTCCCCGGCGAGAACCCGCCGGCCGAGGTGCAGGGCATGCTGACCAGCCCGGCCTCGCCGCGGCCCATCCCCGACCCGGACACCGGCCAGGTCGACGCCACCGGCCCGGGCACGGTGATGCTGCTGGTCCCGGAGTCGGAGGTGTGGCGGGCCACGGTCGGCGGGGCCCGGCTGGAGCCGACCACCGCCCTCGGCTGGGCCCAGGCCTTCAAGCTGCCCGCCGGCGCCGCCGGGGCGCTCGAGGTCCAGCGCACCGGCCAGGACCGGCGCCTCTACCTGCTGCTGATCGAGGCCCTGCTGGTCATGGCCGCGGTGGCCACCATGGCCCGCCCGACCCGGGTGGCGCCGCCGGTCGCGCCCAGCGCCAGCGTCGACGACACCACCGGCGGTGACCTCCGCCTGGGCGGCCTGGCGAGGGGAGGTGTGGCCCGGTGAGCGACGCCCAGCTCCCGCCCGGCGGCCCGACCGGCCCGGACGACGAGCGCCCACCCGCCCTGATCCCCAGCCGCGCCGCCCGCCACCAGAAGAAGGGCCTGTTCCGCGGCCGCTCGGCCAAGCCGCCGGCGTCGGCGCCGCCTCCCCGCGAGCGCGAGGCCCCGCCGGAGCGGGAGCGGCCGGCCCCGCCGGACTGGGAGCGCCAGGCGCCGCCGGACTGGGTCCGACGCGAGGCCCCGCCCAGCTGGGCCCGCCAGGCCCCGCCGACCCGCCAGGGCCGGCCCCCCTTCGGTCGCGAGCGCCAGGCCCCACCGGGGGCGCGGCCCGGGCCCAGGCGACCCGGGGCGCGGGGGCGGCCGGCGCCCGGCGAGCCCGGCCGCGAGCCGGCCGGGGAGCCGCGGCGGCGCCCGGCCCTCAAAGCGCCCCAGCTGCGCCCCCCCCAGCTCCAGGACCTGCGCGGCTCCAGCCTCGGCCTGGCCGGGGCCCTGGTCGCCGTGGTCGCCCTGCTGGTGGTGGCGGTCAACGCCCTGCCCGCGGCCAAGCCCCCGGCCACCCCGGCCAGCCGCGACCCCTACTCGGCCCGCTGGGTCTGCCCGCTGCTGGCCGGCCAGTCGACCCAGGTGACCATCGCCAACGTCGGCGACGGCACCGCCTCGCTGCGGGCCCTGGTCCGCGAGGCCGGCCGGCGCTCGGCCCCGTCCAACAAGCGGCTGGCCGGCGGGGAGACCGAGACCCTGGCCCTGAAGCCGGCCAAGGCGGGCTTCGTGCAGGTGGAGGCGTTCAGCGCCCCGGTCGTGGTCAGCGCCCCCGGCCTCGGCTGCGCCGCCGGGCCGGGCAACCGCTGGTGGCTGCCCGCCTCCGACACCCGCTTCGGCACCGACACCCAGGTGGTCATCGCCAACCCCGACAGCCAGCCGGCCGTGGTCGACCTGGTGCCCCACCTGACCTCCGGCTCGATCCGCTCCGACGACCGCGAGGTGTTCATCCAGCCCGGGGAGACGGTGGTCCGCTCCCTCGGCGACGACGCCCCGGCCGGGCTCAAGCCGTCGATCGAGGTGATCGCCCGGGCCGGCCGGGTGGTCGCCGGCGCCGCCGTGAGCAGCGGCGGCCGGTCGCCGACCCTGCTCCCGGCCCAGGGCGCGGCCCGGCCCGCCTGGTCGTTCGCGGGCGGGGTGAGCGGCGGCGGCCGCCAGGCCCAGGTGCTGGTCACCAACCCCAACCAGACCCCGCTCCAGGTCGACGTCCGGGTCACCACCGCCAAGGCCACCTTCCGGCCGCCCGGCGAGTTCGGCGAGCCGATCGCCAACGGCGGCACCGCCGAGCTGGCCATCCCCACCCTCGACGTCAAGGGGCCGTTCGCCGTCCAGGTCCGCTCGGTCGACGGGTCGGCGTTCGTGGCCGCCCTGCGGGTCACCGACGGCAACCAGACCAGCTCCCGCATCGATCTCGGCACCGGCCAGTCCGAGCGCGGCTGGCTGGTCCCGGGCCCGCCCCAGGGCGGCCAGCTGGTCCTGGTCAACGTGTCCTCGAGCGAGCTGGAGGCCCGCCTCGGCGACCTCACCGGCGGCGCCGCCGCCGGCCAGCCGATCCGGGTGCCAGCCGGCCGGGTCACCGTCACGAAGGTCCCCGGCAAGATCGACAACCTGGTCGTCCAGGCCGCCTCGACCGGCCTGGTCGCCGCCCCCCTGGGCGGCGGCCCGATCGTCCCCGGCTCCGCCATCGGCGGCCTCCCCGCCGGCGGCCCCGTCGTCCCCGGCCCCGCCGCCGCCCCCTGAGCTACCAGCCGAGCTCGTCCAGGCGGTCGTCGTCGATGCCGAAGTAGTGGGCGATCTCGTGGATCACGACCTCGCGGACCAGCTCGGCCAGCTCGGCGTCGGAGCGGGCGCGGGCCTCGATGGGCCGGCGGAACAGGACGATCCGGTCGGGGAGGACCCCGAAGTAGCCGGCGCCGCGCTCGGTCAGGGGGACGCCCTGGTAGAGGCCGAGCAGCAGCTGGCCGCCGGGGACCTCGTCGCCCCGCGGGGTCTCCTCGATGACGAACTCGACGTTGGCCAGCCGCTCCCGGAACTCCTCCGGGATCGACTCGACGGCCTCCTCGACCAGGCGCATGAACGCCTCCCGGCCGGTTCCCGGGGGCTGCACCGTGGGCAGGCGCAGGCGGGGCCGGGGCGGGCGGCGACCGTGACGGGAGCGGGGCAGGGCGGCCCTCCTTGCTGGGACGGCGGGTCCCGGAAACCTTAGCCGCTGTGGTGCTTGACCGGCAGCGCCGGCCGTCGTAGCGTGCCCCCGGCGCCCACGGGAACCGGTAGGGGAAACCTGACAGTTACCGCGGGCGTCGTGATGTCCTAGCCCGTTCGGGGCGGCCCGCAGCCACCCTGGCGGGCAAGGCGCTGTCGCTGGCCAGCGAGCGCCGCTCCTAGCCGCCGGGCGGCCGGTCCGGGGCGGCCCCGGGCGCTCGTCCCGGACTAGAATCGCGGGCGTCCCGAGTACCCGCCGCAAGGAGCCGCCGTGCCCGCCGCCCTCGACCAGGTGTTCAAGGCCTATGACGTCCGCGGGGTCTATCCCGAGCAGCTGGACGAGGAGCTGGCCGAGCGGGTCGGGCGGGCGTTCGTGGCCCTCACCGGGGCCGGGACCCTGGCCATCGGCCAGGACATGCGGGCCTCGTCCAAGCCGATGGCCGACGCCGTGGCCGCCGGGGCCATGGCCCAGGGGGCCGACGTGCTCCGGGTCGGGCTCTGCTCGACCGACATGATCTACTACGTCTCCGGCGTCCTCGACGTCGCCGGGGTGATGCTGACCGCCTCCCACAACCCGGCCCGCTACAACGGCCTCAAGCTGTGCCGGCCGGGCGCGGTGCCGGTGGGGGAGGAGTCGGGCCTGGCCGACATCAAGCGGATGGTCGCCGCCGGCGAGCCGGCCGCCGACGCCGCCCGCCGGGGCGGCGAGCGCGAGGCCGGCGACCTGCTGGAGCGCTACGCGGCCCACGTCCGCGGGTTCGCCGACGCCGGCTCGCTGCGGCCGCTCAAGGTGGTCGCCGACGCCGGCAACGGCATGGCCGGCCACGTCGTCCCGGCGGTCTTCGGGGGCCTGCCGTTCCGGCTGGTGCCGATGTACTTCGAGCTGGACGGCAGCTTCCCCAACCACCCGGCCGACCCGCTCAACCCCGAGAACCTCAGGGAGCTCCAGGCCCGGGTGGTGGCCGAGGGCGCCGACGTCGGGCTGGCCTTCGACGGCGACGCCGACCGGGTGTTCCTGGTCGACGAGCGGGGCACAGGCGTCCCTTCCAGCCTGGTCGGGGCGCTGGTGGCCAGGCTGATGTGCGAGCGCGAGCCGGGCGCGACCGTGCTCTACAACCTGATCTGCTCGCGGGTCGTGCCCGAGACCATCCGCGAGGCCGGCGGGGTGCCGGTCCGCACCCGGGTCGGCCACAGCTTCATCAAGGGGGTCATGGCCGAGACCGGGGCCATCTTCGGCTGCGAGCACTCCGGCCACTACTACTTCCGCGACAACTACCGGGCCGACTCGGGGCTGATCGCGGCCGTGGTCGCCCTGGACGCGCTCTCGCGGGCGGGCAGGCCGCTGTCCGAGGTCCTCGCCCCCTACCGCCGCTACGCGGGCTCGGGGGAGATCAACCGCCGCGTCGACGGCGATCCCCGCCAGGTGATCGAGGCGGTGGCCGCCCGCTACCCGGCCGAGGCGGCCGACTTCGCCGACGGGCTGACCGTCGAGGGCGGCGATTGGTGGTTCAATCTGCGACCGAGCAACACCGAGCCGCTGCTCCGGCTGAACGTCGAGGCCGCCACCGAGGCCGAGATGGCCAGGGTGCGGGACGACGTGCTGGAGGCGGTCGGCGGCGAGCCGGCCTGAACGGCCCGAGGGAGGAAGCCCACGATGGCCCTTGACGAGAAGCTGCTGGAGATCCTGGCCTGCCCGAACTGCCGCGGCGAGGTCGAGTACAAGGAGGCGGAGCAGGTCATCGAGTGCCAGGGGGAGTGCCGCTACCGGTACCCGGTGCGCGACGACATCCCGGTCATGCTGATCGAGGAGGCCGAGAAGCCGGGGACGGCGCCGGCGTGAGCGCCGCCGCCCCCGACCCCTCCGGCCGGCCCACCGGCCTCGACGACCCGGCCGAGCTGGAGCGGCGCGACCCGGGCGGCATGCTCGGCGAGGTCGCCGGGGCCGGCCAGCAGGCCCGGGTCGCGCTGCGCGCCGCCCAGGCCGCCCCCCTGGTCGGGCCCCTGCCCGAGGTGGTGGTCGTGGCCGGCATGGGCGGCTCCGGCATCGCCGGCGACGTGCTGGCCGCCCTCGCCTTCGCCTCCTCGGCCGTGCCCGTGCTGGCCGTCAAGGGCGACCGCCTGCCCGCGTTCGTGGGCCCGGGCACGCTGCTGGTGGCCGTCTCCTACTCGGGCAACACCGCCGAGACGGTGACCGCGGTCGGGCAGGGCCTGGCCGCCGGGGCCCGGCTGGTCGCCGTCACCTCCGGCGGCGCCCTGGCCGAGCTGGCCGCCTCCCGCGGCGCCCCCCTGGTCACCGTCGAGGGCGGCCGCATGCCCCGGGCGGCCCTGTGGTCGCTGGTCGTCCCCGTCTGCTCGGCCGCCGAGGCGGCCGGGGTCCTGCCGCCCATGACCGACCAGATCTGCGCCGCCGCCGACGCCCTCGACGAGGAGGCCGCCGCCCTCGACCCGAAGCTGCCCACCGGCGAGAACCCGGCCAAGCAGGCCGCCCTGCGCCTGCTCGACCGCCTCCCGGTGGTCTGGGGCAGCGGCCAGCTGGGCGCGGTCGCCGCCACCCGCTTCCGCACCCAGTGCAACGAGAACGCCAAGATCTCGGTCGTCTCCGGCCCCCTCCCCGAGGCCAACCACAACGACGTCATGGGCCTGGAGGGCGGCCTCGGCCCCGGCCGCGACCTGGTCCTCCTCCGCGACGAGGCCGGCGAGCACGAGCGCGACGCCCGCCGCATCCAGGCCGTGCTCGAGGCGGTCGGCGTCGGGGATCCGGTCGTTCGCGCGGCCGGCGAGGGCCACGACCTGGCCCGCCTGGCCCGCCTGACCGCCTTCGCCGACTTCACCACCACCTACCTCGGCATCGCCCGAGGCGTCGATCCCACCCCCATCCGCACCCTCGACCAGGTCAAAGCCGCCCTCTCCGGCAAGGCCGGAGCACCGCGTTGACCGACGCCACCCGGGCGCCGGAGGCGGTGCGGGCGGCCGCGGCGGCCCTGGAGCCGCGGCTCCCCGAGCGGCCCGTGGTGGCGCTGGTGCTGGGGTCGGGGCTGGGAGGGCTGGCCGACGAGGTCGAGGACGCCAGCCGGGTCCCGGCGGCCGAGCTGCCGGGGATGCCGGTGCCCCGGGTGCCGGGGCATGCCGGGGCGGTGGTGGCGGGGCGGCTGGCCGGGGTGCCGGTGCTCGTCCTGGCCGGACGGGTGCACACCTACGAGGGCTACAGCGCGGCCGAGGTGGCGTTCGCGACCCGGGTCGCGGCCACCGTCGGCTGCCGGGCCCTGGTCGCGACCAACGCCGCCGGCGGGCTCAACCTCGACTACGACCCGGCCGACCTGATGGTGCTCACCGACCACATCAGCTTCCTGTTCGACAACCCGCTGCGCGGCGGCCCGGCGTTCGTCGACCTGGCCGGGGCCTACGACCCGGCCCTTCGGGCGGCGGCCGTCGAGGCCGGCCAGGCCAAGGGCGTCCCCGTCCGCCAGGGGGTGTACCTGGCCGCCGCCGGGCCCTCGTACGAGACCCCGGCCGAAATCGCCATGTTCCGCTCCTGGGGCGCCGACGCGGTCGGCATGTCGACCGTGCCCGAGGTGATCGCCGCCCGCGCCCACGGCCTGCGGGTGGCCGCCATCTCGGCCATCACCAACGTGCACCGGCCCGGCGGCACCCCCACCAGCCACGCCGAGGTCCTGGAGGTCGCGGCCATCGTCCGGCCCCGCTTCCGCGAGCTGGTGCTGTCGCTGCTTCCGGTGGCCGCCGCCTGATCCGGTAGCCTTACGCATCAACCCGATCTGGAGGAGGACCCTTGCCGTACGACGTGACCGACCTCGCCCTGGCCGACGAGGGGCGCCTGCGCATCGAGTGGGCCGACCGGCACATGCCGGTGCTGCGCGACATCCGCGCCCGCTTCGAGAAGGAGCGGCCCCTTGAGGGCCTCAAGGTCGCGGCCTGCCTGCACGTGACCACCGAGACGGCCAACCTGATGCGCGCCCTCAAGGCCGGCGGCGCCAGCGTGGTGCTGTGCGCCTCCAACCCGCTGTCGACCCAGGACGACACCGCGGCCGCGCTGGTGAGCCACTACGGCATCGACACCTTCGCCCGCCGCGGGGTCGACACCGAGGGCTACTACCGCCACCTGGAGTCGGCCCTGGACACCCGGCCCAGCATCACCATGGACGACGGCTGCGACCTGGTCACCCTGCTGCACACCAAGCGGCGCGAGCAGCTGGGCGAGATCCGGGCCGGCACCGAGGAGACCACCACCGGGGTCATCCGGCTGCGCCAGATGGAGCGCGAGGGCGCCCTCGCCTACCCGATCATCGCCGTCAACGACACCCCGACCAAGCACCTGTTCGACAACCGCTACGGCACCGGCCAGTCGACCATCGACGGCATCCTGCGGGCCACCAACCTGCTCCTGGCCGGGACGACCTTCGTGGTCGCCGGCTTCGGCTACTGCGGCAAGGGCCTGGCCATGCGCGCCCGCGGCCTCGGGGCCAAGGTCGTGGTCACCGAGGTCGACCCCATCCGGGCCCTGGAGGCGGCCATGGAGGGCTTCAAGGTCGCGCCCATGGCCCAGGCGGCCCGCGAGGCCGACGTGATCGTGTCGGTCACCGGCGACCGCGACGTGCTCCGCCGCGAGCACTTCGAGGTCATGAAGGACGGGGTCGTGCTGGCCAACTCCGGCCACTTCGACGTCGAGATCGACAAGGCCGCC
>DASZON010000290.1:0-4722 GCA_035550755.1 Actinomycetota bacterium
GACCCCGCCCGCCATCCCCCAATCGGGATGAACTGACCGGTGTGCGCTCAGACGCTCGGACCCAGCGCCGACCAGCGGTCGTGCCCCTGCGGAAAGAGGCTGGTCAGTGAGCGGTTTCGTGGGTGCCGGAGGAGGGGCTCGAACCCTCATGCCCGATGGGCCCGACGCTTTTAAGGCGCGGCTGTCTGCCAGTTCCAGCACTCCGGCGCTGGCCTGCAAGGGTAGGGTACCGGGGTGAGGTGCGCGAGCCGGGCGATCGGGTCAGCGGTCGGCGGCGGCGCGGTCCTCGTCGGGCTCGGTGGAGGTGGGGCGGCGCTGGTCCTGCCAGCGGCGGTACAGCCACCAGGCGGCGGCGACCAGGACCAGGAGGGCGATGGCGATCGAGATCGGGCGCAGGAACTGCTCGACCAGGTGCCACTGGCTGCCGAGGGCGTAGCCGAGGGCGGCCAGGGCGAAGGTCCAGGGCAGGCAGCCGAGGAAGGTGTAGACCGAGAAGCGCACGAAGGGCATCTCGGCGATGCCGGCGGGCAGGCTGATGAAGGTCCTGACGACCGGGAGCAGCCGGGAGACGAACACGGCGGCCTCGCCGTGGCGGTCGAACCACACCTCGGCCCGGTCCACCTCGTGCGGGCGGAGGAAGACGTAGCGGCCCCAGCGTTCGATCAGCGGCCTGCCGCCCCGCCAGCCCACGCCCCAGGCGATCCAGGAGCCGACGAGGTTGCCGAGGGTGCCGGCCAGGCCGACGGCCACGAAGTTGAGGTGCCGGCCCTCGGCGCCCAGGCTGGCCACGAACTCGGCGTTGGCCAGGGCGCCCCCGAACAGCATGGTGACCTCGCTGGGGACCGGGATGCAGGCCGACTCGAGCAGCATGAGCACGAAGATGGCCACCAGGCCGTATTCCAGGATGACGTCGGTGATCAGGTGCTCCACGGCTGCTCCTGGTCGTGCTCGCCGATGCGAGCCAGCTCCTCGTGACCCGGGGAACTGTATCGGACTAGCGGCTCCAGTGGGTCTCGCCGAGGAGGTAGGCGGTGGCCAGGCTCTCGGGGTCCTGCTCGGCCGGGTCGCCGTCGCCGGCGGACTCGACCGCGACCGAGATCGTCCTGGCCGCGTACAGGGGCAGCTGGGTCGGGCCCTGCTCGCCCTCCAGCCGGGCCTCCTCGCCGTCGAAGCCGGCGATGGTGTAGCTGGCTCTTGGCTCGACCCCGGCCCGGCGGAACATCCGCAGCAGGTCGTGGTCCTCGTTCTCGAACCGCAGGATCCGGACCACGCTGCCGGTGGCGGCGGCGGTCAGGGGGACGCCCGGCTCGCGGGGGTAGTCGCCGATGGGGTGGCCGTGGGGGCAGGTCCGGGCCTCGCCGATCATGTCGAGCATGCGGGCCTCCAGGGCCGGGGTGACGCCCATCTCGAAGGCCTCGGCCTCCTCGTGCACCTCGTCCCAGGGAACGCCCATCACCTTGACCAGGAACGCCTCGACCAGCCGGTGGCGGCTGACCACGTGCTTGGCCACCTCCATGCCCTGGTCGGTGAGGACGATCCGCTTGCCCGGGCCGCGGCCGACCAGGCCCTCGGCCTCGAGGCGGCGGACCATCCCGGTGACGCTCGGCGGCGACACCTGCATGGCCCGGGCCAGGTTGGTCGGGGTCCGCTCGATACCGGCCTCGCCGAGCCAGTACAGGGACTCCAGGTACTCCTGGATGGCGGGGGTGAGGGTCGCGCTGTCGGCCATGGCCCAATGGTACGTTGCGACGCCGTCCCGGGTCAGCCGTTGTCCCCGGCCGCCACCACCACCCGGCCCTCCATCCCGGCGTGCAGGGTGCACTTGTAGCGGAACTCGCCCGCCTGGGTGAAGCGGTGGCTGAAGGTGCCCCTTGACTGGATCTCGGAGGCGAAGCCGTCGCCCTTGACGTCGTGGGGGACCGAGCCGTCGTCGAAGCGCCAGGTGACCTCGGTGCCGGGGGCGACCTCGATCACCGGGGGCTTGAACTTGAGGTCCTTGGCCTCGACGGTGGTCACGCCCTTGACCGGCTGGCTGTCGGCGGAGGAGGCGGCCGAGCCGGTCTGGCAGGCGGCCAATGTGAACGCGAGCACAAAGAGGAGCGGGAGGAGGGGTCGGGCACGGGTGGGCACGGGAGCTCCTTGGCGGGGGTCGTTACTGGGGGCCGAGTGAGAAGACGACGAGGAGCACGCCGCCCAGGATCAGGACCCCGGTGAGGACGAGCTCGACGATGGAGATGATCCGGGCCGCCCTGGTCAGCTCCAGGCCGGTGAGCCGGCCCTCGGAGGCCTTGATCCGCTTCTCGGCGCTGTTGGCCATGACCAGGGCGACGATGGCGCCCACGGGCATGCAGATGAAGATGCCGACGATGGCGATGATCAGCGCCGCCGTGGCCGTGCTCTCGGTCTGGGGGCCCGCCGGGTAGCCGTACCCGTAGCCGGCCGGCGCCCCGTACCCCGGCGGGGGACCGTACCCGGGCTGCCCGTACCCGGGCTGCCCGTACCCGGGCGGCGGCGGCCCGTAGGACGTGGGCGGGATCGGCCCCGGCTGCCCGTAGCCCGCGGGCGGCGCCGACGGCGGCTCGGCGGGTGGCGGTGGGGTCGGGGTGGCGGGTGGCGGTGGGCTCGGGGTGGCCAGGGGCTCGGTGGGGCGGTCGGGGGGGCGGTCCTGCGGGGGGGTGGGGCCGGAGGGGTGGTCGGACATGTGGGCTCCTCGTGGGGCATGCTCACGCGCGGTACCGGGCGCACCGGCCCGGCGGCGGAGTACACCTTACGACGGTCCGGGCGGGTCCTGCGGGGGATGCTCGCTGTGGTCGGTGGCGTCCAGGGCGGCGCTCCAGCCGCTGGCGGGGTCGGTCACGGCCAGGCGGAGGATCCAGCCGGTGCCGGGCATGCCGTCGTCCCAGACCGACCAGGCGAGGCCCTCCAGGGCGGCGCCGAGGGCGCCCGGATCGGGCGGCCAGTCCAGGCCGGCCAGGGCGGCCGCGGCCCACCAGGCGTCGAACCGTCCCAGGGCGGCGCCCCGGCGGACCCCGTGGGCCCCGCCGCTGGCCGCGGCCCAGGCCATCCGGGCCATGGCCGAGGCCGGCGAGATCCGTCCGAGTCGGTGCTCGGGGTGGCCGAGGGCGGCCAGCGCCTCGCCGGGGCCGCCGGCGACCACCACCGCCCGGGCCTCGCCGCCCGACTCCGAGGTCCAGACCTCGACCAGGTCGGTGAGGGCACGGGTGACCTCGGCCCGGTCGAGGACCGGGCCCGGGTCGGCCCGGCCGGCCACCATCGGCACGGCCTCGGCGCCGGGGTCGGGGACCTCTCGCTCGTCGGGCCGGTAGGTGGCCAGCGGGTAGGCCGGCTCCCAGGGGGCGAGGACCAGGGGCAGCTCCAGGACCTCGCCGTGGGCGCCGGGGACCCCGCGCAGGTCCTCGCCGCGCAGGACCCGCTCCTGGGCGACCGCCCCGGCCACCGCCGGCACGGCCAGGTGGGGGGCCAGCTCGGCGAAGCTGTGGGTGGTGGCCGCGACCTCGGTGAGGGGGCCGAGGGCGAAGCGGGCCGCCCCCGGCCGCAGCACCGCGGCCGCCTCCGGGGCGGGGGCGTCGAGGGCCATCCGGTACTCCACGTAGGTGGTCACCGGCCACAGCGGCCGTCCCCGCTCCACCGCCTCCTCGAGCCGGTGCCGCAGGTCGACCAGCCCGGCCCAGTCGCGGCTGGCGACCAGCCCGTCCACGGCCCGCAGCAGGGCCGCCGGGTCGCCCAGCTCCACCAGCTCGGCCAGCCCTTCCCCGGGCAGGCGGTCCTCCACGCAGCCTCCTCTGTCACCCCACCGGCGACGGGGTCAGCTCAGGGCCGGGTGCGGATGGCCCGGAACATGGCCGTGTCGTCGGGCTCGGCCGGCGGCTCGACCAGGTGGAACCAGTAGAACCCGTGGGGGCCGAGGCCGAGGCGGTAGGGCTCGTCGGTGATCATCGGGAACGGGGTCCGGCCGAACATCTCCTCGGGCACCAGCCCGTGGAACCGGGACAGGTCGAGCTCCACCGGCTGGGCGAAGCGTGACAGGTTGGCCACCACCAGGACCACGTCCGAGCCGAGCTGGCGGTAGAAGGCCAGCACCCGCCGGTTGTCGGGGTACAGCGGCTCGTAGTCGCCCACCCCGAACACCGGGTGCTGCTTGCGCACCTGGAGCATGCGCCGCACCCACTGCAGCAGCGAGGTCGACACCCGCTCCTGGGCCTCGACGCTGCACGCCTGGTAGCCGTAGACCGGGTCCATCAGGAACGGCAGGTAGAGGGCGGCCGGGTCGGCCTTGGAGAAGCCGGCGTTGCGGTCCCCGGTCCACTGCATCGGGGTCCGGACCCCGTCGCGGTCGCCCAGGTAGATGTTGTCGCCCATGCCGATCTCGTCGCCGTAGTACATGACCGGGCTGCCCGGCAGGCTGTAGAGCAGGCTGTAGAGCAGCTCGATCTGGCGGCGGCCGTTGTCCAGCAGCGGGGCCAGGCGCCGCGAGATGCCGATGTTGCGCCGCATCCGCGGGTCCTTGGCGTACTCGGCGTACATGTAGTCGCGTTCCTCGTCGGTCACCATCTCGAGCGTCAGCTCGTCGTGGTTGCGCAGGAACAGCCCCCACTGGGCGGTGTCGGGGATCTTGGGGGTGCGGTTCATGATCTCGACGATCGGGGTGCGGTCCTCGCGGCGCAGGGCCATGAACATCCGCGGCATCACCGGGAAGTTGAA
>DASZON010000291.1:0-5054 GCA_035550755.1 Actinomycetota bacterium
CTCGGCCAGCTCCTCGTTCGACAGGCCCCTGGCGATCGCCACCAGGACCTCGCGCTCCCGGTCGGTCATGTCGGCGAAGCGGGGGTTGGCGGTCTGGGCCGGCCGGCTGGAGAACCGCTCGATGAGCCGGCGGGTGACCGACGGGGACAGCAGCCCGTCCCCGGCGGCCACCGTGCGGATCCCCTCGAGCAGCTGCTCGGGCGGGCTGCGCTTGAGCAGGAACCCGGACGCGCCCGCCTGGAGCGCGTTGAACACGTACTCGTCCAGCTCGAAGGTGGTGAGGATGAGGACCTTGGGCGGGTCGGGGGCGGCGGTGATCTGGCGGGTCGCCTCGATGCCGTCCATCACCGGCATGCGGACGTCCATGACGACCACCCGCGGGCGGTCCCGGCGGGCGGCGGCCACGGCCTCGCGGCCGTCGGCGGCCTCGGAGACCACGGTCAGGTCGGGGGCCTGCTGGACGATCAGGCGGAGCCCGGCCCGCATGAGCTGGTCGTCGTCGACCAGGAGGATCCCGATCACGGCGGTGGCTCCCAGCCCAGCTCGGCGGTGACCGCGAACCGGCCCTCGGTGTCACGGTCGATGGCGACCCGCCCGCCGTGCAGGGCCGCCCGCTCCTGCATCCCGAGGATGCCGCGGCCGGGCTGGAGCGCCGACGGGTCGCCGCCGCCGTCGTCGGCGACCCGGACGTGGACCCGGCGGCCGGCCACCTCGACCCGGACGCTGGCCCACCCGGCGCCGGCGTGCTTCATGGCGTTGGTCAGGGCCTCCTGGACGATCCGGTAGGCGGCCAGCCCGACGCTGGCCGGGACCTCGCCCGGGTCCCCGGTGACCTGGACGTCGACGTGCAGGCCGGTGTCGGTCATGGTCCTGGCCAGCTCGGCCAGGTCGCCGATCCCTGGGGCGGGCGCCAGCTCCCGGCCGGCCTGGTCGCGGCGGAGGATGGCCAGCACCCGGTCGAGCTCGGACAGGGCGGCCCGGCCGGTCCGCTCGATGGTCTCGAACGCCTGGCGGGCGATGCCGCTGTCGTGGTCGACGGCCTGGCGGCCGGCGCCGGCGTGGACGACCATCACGTTGACGGTGTGCCCGATGATGTCGTGGAGCTCGTGGGCGATCCGGCTCCGCTCCTCCTCAAGGGCCAGGCGCTCCTCGTTGGCCTCGGCCAGCCGCCGGGCCAGGTCGCGCTCGGCCCGCAGCTGGGCCTGTTCCAGGCGGGCCCCGTACACCCGCCCGATCAGCCACGCCACCACCCACAGGGCCACCACGGTGGCGGCCAGGGTCGGGCTGCCCTCGTCGGGGAACCGCACGAAGTAGAAGATCACCCCGCCCACCAGAGCCGGCAGCGCCGCCCAGGCCTGGCGGCTGGTCCCGTAGGCGGCGATCGAGTAGGTGACGACGAGGTTGGTCCACTGGTAGACGTCGCTCGGGTAGCCGGCGGCGATCACCGCCACCACGGCGGCGCTGTTCACCCAGAACGCGGCCACCGGCTGGGTGCGCCGCCAGGCCAGCGCCCCGGAGGCGACCAGGGTGAGCACCGAGGCCACCACCCGCAGCCCGATGGGGTAGCCGTCGCCGAGGGAGAAGACCCAGATCTCGCACAGGGCCACGCCCGCGAACGCCGCCGCCAGCAGCAGGTCGGCCGGCCGACGCAGGCTCCGCGCCGTCGCAGTGGTCATCGCCAGGTGGTCCCCGAGCGGTCAGGCTGCCGTCATCGACCGTGATTGTTCCTCAGTGGCCGCACAGGACGCGCCCAGGCCCCGCCCGACGCGCAGGAACCCGGCCACGATCCCGGCCACCGAGACGGCCAGCCCGGCGCCCCAGATGGTCGGGTCCAGGGGGCCGTTGCCGGTGATGGTCTGGGCGGAGGCGAACACCAGCACGGCGGCGTACGACCAGACGACCAGGCGCACGGCCCGCCGCCGCGCCGCCTCGGTCAGGCGGCTGCGGCGAGCCAGGACCGCGGCCAGGATGAACAGCTGGATTCCGTGGAGGGCGACGGCGTGCGGGAACTTGGCCACGCCCCGCTCGCCGTACATGACGGTGCCGGGGACGGCCCGGTGGGTCTCGACGAAGTCGTTGCCGAGCTCGATGATCCACTGGCCGAGGCCGAGCCCGGCAACGATCAGGACCAGGCCGCCGAGGACGGCCAGGCGGACCAGCCGGTCCCGCGGGGGCCGGACCAGCGACCAGACGAGCACCGCGACCAGGCACAGGGACATGACCGCGACCATCACGGCCATGGCGACGAACACGGCCGCGTCGCCGGCCGCCAGGGTGTTGAAGTGCGACGCCCGGCCCCGCCAGGCCTGCATGGTGATGAGCCCCACCTCGATGGTCGAGGACACCAGCAGGGTCCAGGCGATCGTGCCGGCGAGCCGGGGACGGTCGGGCAGCCGGTCCAGCACCCAGCCGATGGTGGCCAGCAGCAGGGCGATCGACACCGAGAAGGTCAGCGGCTTGCGGAACGAGACCGCCCCCGACCAGGCCCAGCCGTTGGCGGCCAGGACGACCAGGTGGACCAGCCCGGAGACGAGCCAGGCGGCGGCCCCGGCGTACAGGACCCGCGCCGGGCGGCGGATCGGGCGCAGGTCGGCGGCCAGGTTGCGGAGCAGGGTGGCGGGCATGTTCGGCGCTCCTGTGCGGTGGCGTTCCAGCAGCCCGAATGTAGGCAGCGATGGGTCGCGCGTCGTCACCCCGGGCGGTGAATCCGGGGTCACCCCAGGGGGCGACCAGGCGGTGAGGCCGGGCCGGAGTCAGCCAGGGAGGACGGCGGCGGCGAGCTCGGCGGCGGGGTCGGGAGCGCCGTCGAGGACGCGGTTGACCGCGGCCAGCAGCGGCAGCCCGGCCCGCGGCCCGGCGGTCGCGGCGGCCGGGTCCCGGCCCACGCCATGGGCCGAGGCCAGCTCGAGGGCGAGGCGGGCCGCCGGGACCCCCTCGACCGTCTGGCCGGCGGCGGCCATGGCGGCAAGGGCCCGACCGGGCGGCTCGCCGCGGCCGACCCTGGCCCCGAACACCCGGTTGCGCCCGGACAGCGAGGTGACCTCCAGGTCCCCCATCCCGGCCAGGCCGAGGACCGTCTCCTCGCGACCGCCCAGGGCCACGGCCAGGCGGCGCATTTCGGCCACGGCCTGGGTGAAGGTTGCCGCGGCGAGGTCGTGCCAGGGCTCGCCCCCGGCCCCGGTGAGCCCGTGGCAGATCCCGACGGCGATCGCGTACACGTTCTTGGTGGCCGCGGCCGCCTCCACCCCGGCCAGGTCGCCCGAGCAGGCGACCCGGTAGGCGGGGGTGGCCAGGGCCTGGGCGCAGCGGGCGACCACGGCCTGGTCGTCGCCGGCGAACACCGCCGCCGTGGGCCGGCCGGCGGCGACCTCGTTGGCCTTGCAGGGCCCGCCGACGGCGACCACCGGGCAGGCCGCGCCCGGCCGGTCGCCGAGGGCGGCGGTGACCAGGGGCGGGAGCAGCCCGACGCGCCCGTCCGGCCGGCGCCCGAACCCCTTGGTGCACAGCAGCAGCGGCGTCCCCGGCCCCAGCCAGGCCGCGGCCGCCCGGCGGACGACCTCGAGCACGCCGTCGGAGCTGATCGCGACCGCGACCAGGTCGGCGCCGTCGAGGGCGGCGGCCAGGTCGCCGGCGTCGTGGAGGCCGACCCCCGGGGCCAGCGGGACCCCGGTCCGGGGGTGGGGGCGGCCGGCCCGGAGCTCGGCCAGGAGCCCGCCGTCCAGCCAGGTGCCCCAGAGCCGCACCCGGTTGCCGGCCGCGGCCGCCGGGCTGGCGAGGGCGCTCCCCATGGCCCCGGCGCCGAGGATCGTGATCGTGGCCACGTCAGGCCCTCGCCCGGCGCCGGGCCGTCCCCCCGGCCCCGCTCACGGGCGGATCACGGCCTTGAGGAGGTGGTCGTCGCGGGCGGTGAGGCCGGCCGCCTGGGCCAGGGGCTCGGCGACCCGCTCCAGGGGGTAGGTGTGGGTGAGCAGCTCGGCGAACGGGTAGGCGCCGCCGGCGAGCAGGGCCAGGGCCTGGCGGATGGCGGCCGGGGTGTGGTGGTTGCTGCCGCGCAGGGTCAGCTCGTGGTGGTGGATGCGGTAGGGGTTGAGGGGCACGTCCTCGCGGGGCAGGCCGCCGAACATGGGCACGGGGGCGGCCAGGGTGGCGCCGAGGTCGCTGATGTTGATGGTCAGCCCGACGATCATCAGGAACCCGATGACGATCGAGATGAGCAGGGACACGACCACCGAGCGGGGCACCCGGTGGCGGGCCATCTTGGTCTCCTCGGCCAGGTCGGCGGCGCCCTCGAACCCGGTCAGGACCCAGATGCCGAGCAGGCCCGACAGCAGGAAGGCGCTCAGGAACCCGCCCGTGGGCACGCCCTCGGAGCTGGCCAGGAACGACAGCGAGTTCTCGCGGTTGATGATGAAGCCGACCACCAGCAGGATCAGGATGAGGACGATCGAGGCGGCCAGCTCGGCGGTGAAGGCGGCCACGTTGTTGATCCGGGAGGCGATCTTGACCCTGGCCAGGTTGATCAGGAACTGGCTCAGGGTGAGGACCACCACCACGACCAGGATGCTGGTCTTGCTGAGCGACAGGCCGAGACGCTCGGACAGGATCGGGGCCAGGCCGAGGTTGAGCCCGCTGAACCCGGGGATGAACGCCATCAACCCGGCCCAGCCACGAACCAGCCGTAATGGGAGCGGGCCAGGCGACTCGTCCACTGGAAGGCGTAGCCGCTCAACGGCAGGCGGCCGGCCAGCTCGGCCAGGACCAGGGCGACCAGGATCTGCCCGGCGGCGACCACCGGCCAGGTCCAGACGAACGCCGGCCCGGCCGTGGACAGGGCGTAGGCGTAGACGGTGAAGATCCTGGCGGTGATACACATGCACGAGATCGAGATGGACAGGGAGCTGAACACTCCCATCGAGCGGCTGAGCTGCTGCTCGTACCCGAACGAGCGGAGCTCGCGCGCCTCGTCGTGACCGTCGACCTGGGAAGACATCGGACGGCCTCCCTCCTTTGCCTAGGACGGCCCCCGGCGCCGGACCCTCCGGACGCTGAGGTTG
>DASZON010000292.1:0-12597 GCA_035550755.1 Actinomycetota bacterium
GTCCTGCACCGACATGCGGAAGGTCCCGACGCAGCTGTCGCCCTGCCAGACGCTCAGCACCACAAGGTCCCGCTCCGGATGCCAGGTGACCCGCAGCCCGGTCCCGCGCTCGTCCAGGAACATATCCCGGCGGGCGGACAGTGCCGACGTGTTCTCCACAGACCAAGGGTGGGCGCTCCGCCTCCCAGATTCAAGGCCAGTCCCCGGCGGGACGGGCCTCACCGCCACCCGATCCGTGCGACGCGAGGATCAGCCACTGGGGTTGTCCACATTCTTGGCGCGCTCGTCCAATTCCGGTCCGGCGGCGGCTAGGGTCCCGCCATGACGACCAGACACCCCACCGATCGCGGCGAGCTGGGCCGACGCGGTGAAGCGCTCGCCTGCACCCAGCTGACCGCGGCCGGCCTCCGCGTCGTCGCCCGCAACTGGCGCTGCCAGACGGGCGAGATCGACGTGGTCGCGGAGGGGCCTGGCCTGCTGGTGTTCTGCGAGGTCAAGACCAGGCGAGGCGACGGCTACGGCACCCCGGCGGCGGCGGTCGACGCCGCCAAGCAGGCCCAGCTCCGGCGACTGGCCGGCGCCTACCTGCGAGCCACCCCGCATCGCCCCTGCCGGGTCCGCTTCGACGTCGTGACGGTGGTCTGGCCCAGGCGCGGCGACCCCCGGGTCGAGCACCTGAAGGGAGTGCTGTGACGATGCTGGCCCGGCTCGCCACAGCCGCCCTGGTCGGCCTCACCGCCCACCCGGTCGGGGTCGAGGTCGACATCGGCCGCGGCCTGCCCGCCGTGACCGTGGTCGGGCTCGGCGGCACGGCCGTCCTGGAGGCCCGTGACCGGCTCCGGGCCGCCTTCGGCAACACCGGCTACGACTGGCCCGACCGGCGCATCACCGTGTCCCTCCCACCAGCCGACCTGCCCAAGCAGGGCTCAGGCTTCGACCTTCCCATCGCCATCGGCCTGCTGGCCGCGGCCGGGTCGGTACCGCCGACCGCGCTGGAGGGCCTCTGGGCCATCGGCGAGCTCGGCCTCGGCGGCGACGTCCGCGCGGTGAAGGGCGTGCTCCCGGCCGCCCTCGCCGCCCGCCGGTCCAGCGCCCGGCTCCTGGTCGTCCCCCAGGCCAACCTGGTCGAGGCCGCCCTCGTCCCCGACCTGCGGGTGGCCGGCGCCGCCAGCCTTGCCCAGGTCGGCGACTGGCTGAGCGGCCGGGCCGACCTGGGCCGCCCCGGCCCTCCTCCCGACACCCCGGTCCCGCCGGTCGAGGACCTCGCCGACATCCGCGGCCAGCACCAGGCCCGCCGTGCCCTGGAGATCGCCGCCGCCGGCGCCCACAACCTGCTCCTGACCGGCCCACCCGGCGCCGGCAAGACGATGCTCGCCCGGCGCCTCCCCGGCCTGCTGCCACCGCTCGAGCAGGACGAGGCCCTGGAGGTCACCCAGGTGTTCTCGGCCGCCGGCCTCCTCGGCCCGGACGCCGGCCTGATCCGGATCCGGCCGTTCCGCGCCCCGCACCACGCCATCTCGGTCCCCGGCCTCGTCGGTGGCGGCCAGGTCCCCCGGCCCGGCGAGGTCTCCCTTGCCAACCACGGCGTCCTGTTCCTCGACGAGCTGCCCGAGTTCTCCCGGTCCGCCTGCGAGGCGCTCCGCCAGCCCCTCGAGGAGGGCGAGGTCACCGTCTCGCGGGCCATGACCAGCGTCCGGTTCCCGGCCCGGTTCGCCCTGATCGCGGCCGCCAACCCCTGTCCCTGCGGCCACCTGGGGGACAGCCGCTTCGCCTGCCGCTGCAGCCTGTACGGCCTGCACCGCTACGCCAGCCGGCTCTCCGGCCCCCTGCTGGACCGCATCGACCTGTACGTCCAGGCCGAGCGGCTGTCCGCCGACGAGCTGACCCGCGCCACCGACGCCGAGCCGACCGCGGACGTCCGGTCACGGGTCCTGGCCGCCCGAACCCGCCAGCGAGCCCGCCAGGGCGTCGAGAACGGCCACCTGACCTCGGCCGAGGTGGCCGCCCACTGCCAGGTCACCCAGTCCGCCCGCCGCATCCTGATGACCGCCGTCGACCGCCTCGGCCTGAGCGCCCGCGGCTTCCACCGCGCCCTCAGGGTCGCCCGCACCGTCGCCGACCTTGCCGCCTCCGACCGCGTCGAGGACCACCACGTCAAGGAGGCCCTCAGCCTCCGTCACCTCCCGATCATCGGCGACCGCGAGGCGCAGCTCGTATGACCGGCGCAGCGCAGGTCATGGCGCCGGGGTGGATCAGGACGCACCATGTGCCACGCATGGCGCCCGCCGGACCGAGCCGGTCGCCCTGCCCGTTGCGGGCCTCGCTGCCGCCGCGACGGAGCAGACGCCTGACATGACCGGAACCGAGCCTTCCCGCCCAATCCGGTCAACCTCCGCGCGGGCGACCTCGCTGTGCCGCCCGGCCGGCAGGGCGCACCCGAATTCGGGGCCGGTGCGGTGACGGGCGCCGAGGGGCGGCCGTCGTGGTGGACGCCCTGGGCCGGAGGCCGGGAGGTGCTGCTGTCGCTTGCGGCCACACCGGGCCCGCTTCCGGCGGCGGTGGCGACCCGGCTGGCGGAGGGCCGGAACCCGGCCGGCCTGCTGCGGGCCCACAGCCCGGACCCGGCGGCGGTAGCCGCGCAGCTCGACGCCCTAGGGCTGCGGCTGTTGCTGGCGGGCGACGAGGGCTGGCCGATGGCGGCCAACCCACCGGACCCGCCGTGCGCCTGGCTGTTCGTCTCCGGGCCACCCCCACCCGGGGCGGGCACGTCGGTCGCGGTGGTCGGCGGCCGCCGCGCCTCGCCGCTTCGCCGAGCCGCCGCCCGGACCATCGGGGCCGGACTGGCCAGGGCCGGCTGGTGCGTGGTCAGCGGCGGCGCCGTGGGGGTCGACGCCGCCGCCCACGCCGGCGCCCTCGACGCCGGCGGTCGCACCGTGGTCGTGCTCGGCTGCGGTCTGGATGTGCCGTATCCCCGCGCCAACACCGGCCTGTTCGCCAGCGTGCGGGCCACCGGCGGCACGGTGGTCAGCGAGCACCCGCCCGCGACCCAGCCCCGGGCGGCCAACTTCCTCCCCCGCAACCGCCTCATCGCCGCCCTGTCCGCCGCCGTCGTCGTGGTCGAAGCCGCCGAGGACTCGGGCAGCCTCTCCACCGCCCGCGCCGCCGGCAGCCGCGGCGCCGGCCACATCCTCGTCCTCCCCGGAGCCCCCTGGGACCCTGGCGCCGCCGGCTGCAACCAGCTCATCCGCGACGGCGCCACCCTGGTCCGCAGCCTCACCGACATCCTCGAAGAGCTCGCCTCCACCGCCGGCGGACGCAGACTGGACGTGGTCACCGCCACACATCGCCTTGGTGCCGCCGCCGGACCCGATCCCGCCGGGATCTCCGCCGCGGGTTCGGGATCCGGGTCCGGGTCGGGGCTAGGCCCTCGCATTGCTGCCGAACCTGGCGTGCGTCCGGGAAGGCAGGGTTGGGCCGGTCTCGACCCTCCTGCTCGGGAGGTCCTGAGCGCGCTGATCGACGGGCAGATGCTGACCCCGGGTCGACTGGCCGCCGCCACCGACCTTCCACCAGGCGACCTGGACACCGCGCTGCTGGACCTCGAGCTGGCCGGACTGATCCGCCGGACCGCCGGTGGTGTCCAAGCCATCAACCTGCCCACTCCACGGGTGCTCCCCGCCGATCCAGCCGCTTCGGGGAACGCGCTGCCAGATCCCGAACCGCGAGGTCCTCCCGGGACCTCCTGATCCGCCGAGGTGCTTGAGTGCGGCGGGTCGGGTGGGGATGATGACGGCGATGACCGACAACCATGGCGAAGAGGACCCGGACGGGCTCGCGCCGGCGGCCCGTCATGCGCTGGAGGCATTCGTCGCCCACCTCCGGGACGAGCGGGGGCTCTCGGCGAACACCGTGGCCGCCTACCGCCGCGACATGACCCAGTTCCTGCAGTTCGCGGGCAGGGGCGGGGTGGCCGACCCGGCCCAGGTCGAGCCGCTGCTGCTGCGGAGGTTCCTCGCCCTGCAGCGGACCCGGGGACTCGCTCCGGCGTCGATCGCCCGGAAGGCGGCGGCGCTGCGGTCGGGGTTCCGGTTCATGGCCCGGCGGGGGCTCGTGAGCGACGACCCAGCCGCCGGGCTGGGAGTGCCGCGTGGTCCCAAGCGCCTCCCCGTCGTGCTCAAGCCAGGTCAGGTCGACCGGCTGCTCGCCGGGCCCGAGCCGGTCGATCCGGCGGGCCTGCGCGACCGGGCGATCCTCGAGCTCCTCTACGCGACCGGGATCAGGGTCGGGGAGCTGTGCGGCCTCCGCCTCGGTGACGTCGACCTGGCGGCCGACACCGTCCGGGTCCTCGGCAAGGGCGCCAAGGAACGCGTCGTGCCCTTCGGCGAGCCGGCTCGGGCCGCCCTCCTTGACTACCTCGCCAAGGGCCGCGCGGCCATGGCGCCCACCGCCAAGGGTCGTGGGGCCGTGGCGCCCACCGCCAAGGGTCGTGGGGCCATGGCGCCCACCGCCAAGGGCCGTGAGGCCGTGGCGCCCACCCCGGATCGACAGGCCGGCCCGGGCCGGTCAGGCAGGCGCGGAGCTCCCGCCGATCAGGACGTGCTGTTCTTCAACCGGCGGGGGAGGCCGATGACCCGATGGGACGTGCGGGACATGCTGGAGCGGTACCGGGTGGCCGCCGGCATCCCCGCTGGGACCAGTCCGCACACGCTGCGGCACAGCTATGCGACCCACCTGCTGGAAGGAGGTGCCGACCTGCGGGCCGTGCAGGAGCTGCTGGGGCACGTTGCCCTGACCACGACCCAGACCTACACTCACGTTTCGAACGAGCGGCTCCGCCGCGTGTACGAGCAGGCGCATCCACGCGCCTGAATTGACGGGGTGAGCCGGGGCAACAGGCCTCGGCATGGCGGGCCGAGCAACAAACGCCGGAACGGCCGACACGGTCGCGCCCGGCCAAAGGGGGGGCTTTGGACGAGCCGTCGTCTGTGGAACGGCTGTGGGAGGAGTTCAAGCTCAAGGCGTCCGCCGACGCCCGTGAGCGGCTGATCCTCCATTACGCGCCGCTGGTCAAGTACGTGGCTGGCCGAGTGTCGGTCGGGCTGCCGCCGAACATCGAGCAGGCCGATCTGGTGTCCTACGGCATCTTCGGCCTGATCGATGCGATCGAGAAATACGATCTCGAACGGGGCATCAAGTTCGAGACCTACGCGATCTCGCGGATCAAGGGCGCGATCATCGACGAGCTGCGGGCGATCGACTGGATCCCCCGGTCGGTCCGCTTCAAGGCCCGGGAGGTCGAGAAGGCCTACGTCGCCCTGGAGAACCGCCTCCACCGCAGCCCGACCGACGCCGAGGTCGCCCAGCAGCTCGGCATCACCACCGACGAGCTCCACCAGATCTTCAACCAGATCTCGTTCGTGTCGGTGGTCGCCCTGGACGAGCTGCTCTCGGTCGGCTCCGAGCGAGGCGACCGCCTCAGCCTGGTCGACACCCTGGAGGACAAGGGCGCCGAGGACCCGGTGGCCGTGTTCGAGTCCCAGGAGATGAAGGGCATCCTGGCCGGCGCGATCAACCGGCTCGGTGAGCGCGAGAAGATCGTGATCACCCTCTACTACTACGAGGGCCTCACCCTGGCCGAGATCGGTCAGGTCCTGGGCGTCACCGAGTCGCGGGTCTGCCAGATGCACACCAAGGCGGTTCTCCAGCTTCGGGCCAAGATGCAGGACGCCCGCTGACCGTTGTCCACAGATTCGTAGGGGCGGGTCCACGGAGCGGTTCCGGCAGGTAGCTTCCGGGTGCAGTCCATCAGCACAGCGCAATGGCGTCGCGATACCCCCGGGAGCCCAGATGTTGCCGCCGTACCCGCAGCTCGGTCGTCGGCCCGTCCGCGGCTGGCGGCTGCCCGTGCTGGCGCTGCTCGTGGCCCTGGCCGCGCTCCTGCCGGCCGCCTGGCCGGCCGCGAGAGGCGAAGGACTGGTCGCGCCGCCATCGGCCACGGTTCCGGACCCGCCGCGGGTGCCGGCCTTGTGGATGCCGGTGACCGGGTCGGTGGTCCGGGGGTTCGACGCCCGGGCCGGGCCGTTCGGGCCGGGGCACCGGGGGATCGACATCGCCGCTCCCGTGGGAGCGAGCGTGCGGGCACCGGCCGCCGGGAGGATCGTGTTCGCCGGTCCGGTGGCGGGCACTACCTGGATCAGCCTCCTGGTCGCCCCAGGCGTCCGGGTGACCCTTGGCCCCCTGCTCGACCCGGTGACGGACGTCCGTGTCCCGTCCAGGGCGCCCCTCGGCCGGGTCGGCCCGGGCCATGGAGCGGGCACACTGGAGCGGGCCGGGTCGGGGTGGGGGACGACCCTGCACCTGAGCGTGCGGGTGGACGGCGTGTACGTCGACCCGCTCGCCTACCTGATCGACAGGCCGCGACCGAGGCTGGCTCCACTGGCGGCGCCTGGAGGGCTTCCGGCCGGCTGATCGGCAGCCGGGGTCA
This sequence comes from Actinomycetota bacterium, assembly GCA_035550755.1. Taxonomy (GTDB): domain Bacteria; phylum Actinomycetota; class CALGFH01; order CALGFH01; family CALGFH01; genus CALGFH01. Next base: position 6,485 of record DASZON010000292.1, read on the forward strand.
GGGGGCCGGTACACGGGGCCGGATGGGTCGGAACGGGGGCCGGTTCAGGTTGCGCTCCTGGGCGGTGAAAGGACCCGACGCGGGCCCGAACCTGAGCCGGGCCAGGGCCGGACGGCGGGGCGATTGGGGGTTGTGGGCGGGGGTTGGGGGCTTGTGCTATCGTCCGCCGCGGGCCCGGATGTCCGGGCTACAACGCACGCCCGTCGACGGGACTCGACGGTGCCCGCTCAGGGTAGAACCGAGCGGGTCGAGGACCCGGCCCCCCCCACGATCTGACGACTGTGGGAGCACAACGGGCGGAGGCCGAACCGGAACGGCAGGGAGGACCAACCGTGGCAGTCGTCACCATGCGCCAGCTGCTCGAAGCCGGCGTCCACTTCGGGCACCAGACGCGGCGCTGGAACCCGAAGATGAAGCGCTTCATCTACGGTGAGCGCAACGGCATCTACATCATCGACCTGCAGAAGACCAGCAGCGCCATCGAGTCCACCTACGGGTTCCTGCGCGACACGGTGGCCAAGGGCGGCAACGTGCTGTTCGTCGGCACCAAGAAGCAGGCCCAGGAGTCGATCAGGACCCAGGCCGAGCGGGTCGGCATGCCGTATGTGAACTTCCGCTGGCTTGGCGGGATGCTGACCAACTTCACCACCATCTACCGGCGCCTGCAGCGGCTCAAGGAGCTGGAGGCGATGGAGGCCACCGGCGCGACCGACGTGCTGCCCAAGAAGGAGGTCCTGCGGCTCGCGCACGAGCGCGAGAAGCTGGAGCGGAACCTGGGCGGCATCCGCGACATGACCCGGCTGCCGGCCGCCGTCTGGGTGGTCGACACCCGCAAGGAGCACATCGCCGTCACCGAGGCGCGCAAGCTCGGCATCCCGGTGGTCGCCATCCTCGACACCAACTGCGACCCGGACGAGGTGGACTACCCGATCCCGGGCAACGACGACGCCATCCGGGCCGGGAGCCTGCTGACCAGGATCGTCGCCGACGCCGTGGCCGAGGGGCTGCGGCTGCGCAGCGTGTACGCGTCCGAGGCCGCCGGCAAGGAGGGCGCGGCCGTCTCCGCCAGCCCGGCCGACGAGGAGCCGCTGGCCGAGTGGGAGCGCGAGCTGCTCGAGTCCGAGAGCGGCGACCAGGCCGGGGCCGGGCGCTTCGGCGGCGACGCCGCCGCGGCCGGGACCGGCGACCAGCCGGCGGCCACCGGCCGGAGCGGCGCCCAGGGCGCCACCGGGGCCCGGAGTGGCGGCCAGGGCACCGGCGGCGCGCGGGGCGGGACCCAGTCCCGTTCCGGGAGCCGGGGCGCGACCCCGTCGAAGAGCGGAGCGGCCGCCGGTCGGCCCACGGCCGCGGCCGGCAGCTCGCGGTCTCGAGCGTCCACGGGACGGTCCGCGGAGGCCGCCAAGGACGCGACCGAGGGCGCCACCGCCTCGACCGACACCGACACCGCCGAGACGCAGAGCGCCCCTGAGGCGGCCGCCGGCGTCGCGACCGATACCCAGAGCGCTTCTGAGGCGGCCGCCGACGCCGCGACCGACGGGCAGAGCGCCCCCGAGGCCGCCGACGCCGGGTCCGGCACGGAGGGCGCCTCTGCGGACCCGGACCCTGACGCCGGGTCCGGCACGGCCGAGGCGCAGGGCGACGATGCCGCGAACGCCGACGCGGGCCAGGAGGGGGAGACCCCGGCCGAGGCTGCGGAGGGGGCGGCCGACCCGACCGACGAGACCCAGTCGCCGCGGGCCTGAGCCATGTGCCTCGGCGAACCCCGGGCGCCACGAACCACGACGATGAGAGACGAGACTTGACAGCGCAGCAAGGAGCACCACCCGACATGGAGATCACGGCCGCTCAGGTCAAGGCCCTCCGGGACGCCACCGGGGCCGGAATGATGGACTGCAGGAACGCGCTGCGTGAGGCGGGCGGCGACCTGGCCAAGGCGACGCAGCTGCTGCGCGAGGCCGGCAAGGCGGGGGTCGAGAAGCGGGCCGGGCGCAGCACCACCCAGGGGGTGGTGGACGCCTACCTGCACACCCCCGACCCGAACCTGCCGCCCAAGCTGGGCGTGCTGGTCGAGCTGGACTGCGAGACCGACTTCGTGGCCAAGACCGACGAGTTCCAGCGGCTGGCCCACGAGATCGCCCTGCACATCGCCGTCGCCGACCCCAGCTACATCCGCCGCGAGGACGTGCCCGAGCACGTCGTCGAGAAGGAGCGGGAGATCTACGCCAGTCAGGCCGAGGGCAAGCCCGAGCACATCGTCGAGAAGATCGTCGAGGGCAAGCTCAAGGACTACTACAAGCAGGTCGTCCTGCTCGACCAGCCGTACATCCGCGACGACAAGCAGTCGATCCAGGACCTGCTCGACACCTACTCGGCCAAGGTCCGCGAGAAGCTGGTCCTGCGCCGCTTCGCCCGCTTCAAGGTGGGGGAGGGCGCCTGACCTACCCGCACCGGCCGACCACCTCAACCATGGCACAGGCGCTCCGGGCCAGAAGGAGAGACTCACCATGGCATACGTGATGGCGGGGGACGAGCCCGGGCCGGCCGAGGCCGGTGACGGCAAGCCGAAGTACGACCGGGTGCTGGTGAAGCTGTCGGGGGAGGCCTTCGCCGACTCCGGGTTCGGGCTCGACTACGGCAAGATCGACGGCGTGGCCCGCCAGCTGGTCGAGGTCGTCGACCTCGGCGTGCAGGTGGCGGTGGTGGTCGGCGGGGGCAACATCGTCCGCGGGTCGGCCGCCGAGGCCGCCGGGATGGACCGGGCCCGGGCCGACTACATGGGCATGCTGGGCACGGTGATGAACTGCGTGGCCCTCCAGGACACCCTCGAGCGCCGCGGGGTCGTGACCAGGGTCCAGACGGCCATCCAGATGACCCAGATCGCCGAGCCGTACATCCCCCGGCGGGCCGTGCGCCACCTGGAGAAGGGCCGCATCGTGATCTTCGGGGCGGGCATGGGCGCCCCCTACTTCTCGACCGACACCACCGCCGCCCAGCGCGCCCTCGAGATCGGCGCCGAGGTCATCCTGATGGCCAAGAATGGCGTCGACGGGGTCTACGACGCCGACCCCAAGAAGCACCCGGAGGCGCGCAAGTTCCTCTGGCTCGACTACCTGGAGGCGATCCGGCGCGAGCTGCGGGTCATGGACACCACCGCGCTGTCGTTGTGCAAGGATCACGACCTGCCCATCATCGTGTTCGACCTGCTCACCGAGGGCAACATCCGACGGGCGGTGTGTGGCGAGCCCATCGGGACGGTGGTCGGCCCGAACGACGCCGTCGATGCAGACGAGACGCAGCGAGGGGAGCCAAGGTGATCGAGGACACGCTCCAGCAGGCGGAGCGCAGGATGCGCAAGGCGATCGACGTGGCCAAGGAGGAGTTCAGCGGGATCCGCACCGGCCGCGCCAACCCCGCCCTGGTCAACCGCCTCCAGGTCGACTACTACGGCACCCCGACCCCGCTGCAGCAGCTCGCCGGGGTCTCCGCCCCCGAGGCCCGCCTGCTGGTCGTGTCGCCCTACGACCGCAACGCCGCCGCGGCCATCGAGAAGGCCATCCGCAACTCCGACCTCGGCATCAACCCGGCCAGCGACGGCCAGGTCATCCGCCTGGCCTTCCCCCAGCTGACCGCGGAGCGGCGCAAGGAGTACGTCAAGCTGGCCAAGCACCGGGCGGAGGAGGCGAGGACGGCCATCCGCAACGTCCGCCGGCACGAGAAGAGCGAGCTGGAGCGCCTGGAGCGCGACGGCGACATCTCCCAGGACGAGCTGCGCCGGGCCGAACAGCGCCTCCAGGGCATCACCGACAAGTTCGTGGCCGAGGTCGACACCCTGCTCCAGCACAAGGAGCGGGAGCTGCTCGAGGTCTGAGCGTCAGTGGCTGAGCCGGCCCCGTTCGACCCCGCCGAGGCCGGTGCGGGGGTGCCGCGGCGCGAGCCGGGATCCAGGGCCGGCCGCAACCTGCCGCTGGCCATCCTCACCGCCCTGCTGCTGGCCGGGGTGCTGATCGGCAGCCTGGTGCTGTCGCGGCCGGCGTTCGTGGCCTTCCTGGTCGGGATCGTCACCCTGGCCCTGCTGGAGCTGCTGACCGTCCTGCGGGCCCGGGCGACCCGGCCGGCCGGGCCGGTCGTCCTGGGCGTGGGGGCGCTGTTGGTCGTGGGCGCCTACCTGGAGGGGCCGGCGGCGCTGTCGTTCGGGCTGCTGGTGGCCGTCGTGGGCGCGTTCGGCTGGTACCTGGTCGACCGGGGCCGCACCGAGGTCACCCGCAACGTCGCCGCCACCGTCTTCGCGGTCGTCTACGTGCCGTTCATGGCTTCCCACCTGTCGCTGGTCGTCGGGCGGGCCGACCACTACGTCGGCGCCCTGATGGGCTACGCCGTCCTGGTGGTCGCCTACGACACGGCCGCCTACGCCACCGGGGCGACCATCGGCCGCCGGCCCATCGCCCCCCAGGTCTCGCCCAACAAGTCGTGGGAGGGGGCCATCGGGGCCACGGTCGTGTGCGTGGCTGCCGGGGCGTTCCTGCTGCCGCTGTGGGAGCCCTGGACGCTGGCCTCGGGGCTGGTCCTGGCCGCCCTCACCTGCGTGGTGGCCCCGCTCGGCGACCTGTCGGAGTCGATGCTCAAGCGCGACCTGGCCGTCAAGGACATGGGCTCGATCCTGCCCGGCCACGGCGGCGTGCTCGACCGGATCGACGCCCTGCTGTTCATGGCCCCGGTCCTCTACTACGTCCTGGCCGCCTTCGACCTGATCCACGCGCCATGACCCGCTCCCTGTACGACCTGGACCCCGGGCAGCTGGAGGCGCTGGTCGCCGAGGCCGGGGAGCCGCCCTACCGGGCCCGTCAGCTCGCCCACTGGCTGGACCGGCGCCGCCAGCCCGACCCCGGGGCCATGACCAACCTGCCCCGGTCGCTGCGGGCCCGGCTGTCCGAGCGGTTCGCCGGGGCCGGGCTGGTCCTGGACCGCCACCAGGCCGGCGACGACGGCTGGACCCACAAGTTCCTGTTCCGCCTGCCCGGCGGCGACGCCGTCGAGTCGGTGCTGATGCTGTACCCGTCAGTGGGTGCAAGCCCCGACGACGACTGGGAGGGCGGCTCCCGGGGGACCGGGGGCCACAAGGCCCGGCCCCCGGTCACGCAGGGCCGGGCCACGGTGTGCATCTCCAGCCAGGCGGGCTGCGCCATGGGCTGCACCTTCTGCGCCACCGGGCAGTTCGGGTTCACCCGGCACCTGTCGGTGGGGGAGATCGTCGAGCAGGTGGCCCGGGTCTCGACCATGCTGCCCGAGCTGCGTCCCGGCCCGGGCGCCCCCGACCACCTGACCAACGTCGTGTTCATGGGCATGGGGGAGCCGTTCGCCAACGCCGACGCCGTCTGGGGGGCGGCCCACCGGTTCCACCAGGGGTTCGGGCTGTCGGCCAGGGCCATCACCATCTCCACGGTCGGGCTGGTCCCCGGCATCCGGCGGGCGGCCGCCGAGCCGCTCCCGGTCAACCTGGCCGTCTCCATCCACGCCGGCGACGACGCCACCCGCGACCGGCTGGTGCCGGTGAACCGCACCTGGCCGATCGCCGAGCTCCTGCAGGCCGTCGAGGACTACGTGGCCGCAACCCGGCGGCGGGTGTCGTTCGAATACGCGCTGATGGACGGCGTGAACGACGACCTGGAGCAGGCCCGGAGGCTGGGCCGGCTGCTGGCCCGGCTGCGGGTCCCGGGCAGCGGCGGCCACGCCGCCCACGTCAACCTCATCCCCTACAACCCGACCCCGGGCATCGGGTTCGCCCCGCCGTCCAAGGCGGCCGTCCGCCGCTTCCGGGACGCGGTCGCCGCCGCCGGGGTCCCGGTGAGCGTCCGCGCCAACCGCGGGGTCGGCATCGACGCCGCCTGCGGTCAGCTCCGCACCGCCGCCGGCCGCCCCGGCCGCAAGGTGCTGCCGATGGCGGACGGGCCCGGGACCCGCGGGGCCGACCCGGGAGCGCGGCCGTGACCCCGACCGGGATCGCCCTCCTCGGGTCGACCGGGTCGATCGGCGAGCAGACGCTGGAGGTGGTCCGGGAGGCGCCGGGGCGGTTCCGGATGGCGGCCCTGGCCGCGGGCCGTTCGGCCGGGAAGCTG
>DASZON010000293.1:0-4059 GCA_035550755.1 Actinomycetota bacterium
CGGCAAGCTGAAGGACCCGCTGGAGGGGCGCACGCCCTGCTCAGCGGGCACGTGACCGTTGGAGGGGGCGGGGCCGTTGGAGGGGGCAGCGCTGCTGGAGGGGTCGGGGCCGCCCGCGGGCACGCCCGACCCCGACCCACCGGTGCCGGGGGCCCCAACCGGGAGGGTAGCCCAACCGCGGGAAGCGGACGCCCGGTCGTCCACACCCCCCTCATGGACCGCCCGCTCCTGGACCGCCCGCTCCCCCACCGGCCGTCCCTCCGCCGCTCCGGCCTCGACCGCGACCGTGCGCCAGCCGAGGAACAGCCAGGACCCCAGCACCACCCAGGTGACCAGGGCCAGGCCGGCGGTGGGGGCGTCGGGGACGGTGCCGGGGGCGACCCCGCCGTCCCAGGGGACCCCGGTCCCCCACCAGGTGGAGGTCCAGCCGACGCACACCCCGGCGGCGACCGCGTAGATGCTGGCCCACCTGGCGTCCCCCAGGTAGCCGAACACGGCCGGCCAGACCAGGTCCCGCGGCGACCAGGCCGGGGCCAGGGCCAGAGGGGCGAGCAGCACCAGGCCGACGGCCGCGTACACCCGCCCGGGACGGCGCCGGACCCAGAGCACGGCCGGCACGACCGACGCGGCCAGGACCAGCGGGCGGCCCCCGCCCAGCAGCCACCCGGCCAGCCCCTGGTCCAGGGACCGGGCCAGCACCCACCCGGGCCCGAGCCCTCCGGGGGCGGACCCGCCGCCCGGCGCGCCCTTGAGCGAGTCCCAGCCCCAGGCCAGGGACGGCACCCACGCGGCGAACAGGCCTCCGGCCAGGGCCCCGCCGAAATGGACGAGCCGCGAGCGCCGGGCCGGCAGGTCGTCGTCGCTGCCACCCCCGGCCCCGGCGGCGACCGCGGCCAGGGCCACCGGCACCGCCAGCAGGGCCATCGGCTCGACCCGGGAGGCGACGGCCAGGGTGATCCCCGCGACCAGGGGCGCGTCCCGGTCGACGAGCAGCCACATGGCCAGGAGGAGCAGGGCCACGGCCACCCCGGCCTTGTCGCCGTGGATCCCGGAGGCGACGAACAGCACCGGGCTGACCGCGACCAGGATGGCCGAGCGGGCGGCGAGCTGGAGGGGCCGCCGGGTCTTGAGCACCTCGAAGACCAGCAGGGCCGCCCCGAGGTCGGCAACGCTGGCCGGGACCCGGGCCAGCAGGTCCAGGGGCGTGCCGCCGCCGGCGGCGGTGGCCAGGGCCACGGTGAGGAGCTTGACGGCCAATGCGGCCAGGGCGGTCACGCCGACGAGCCGCTTGAGCGAGTTGAAATGAGTTTTCGTCTTGAAACGCTCGAACGATCCCATGGCTCGGTAGCATAGAAGGCCGCCGCCGCGCCGTCACGCTTTGCGCGCACGGGGGACCGCAGGTAGCCTCACGCGAGGCACCGTCCGGGGGAGGAGGGGGGCAGCAGTGGCAGACGTGGTCGAATCGACCGAGATCCCAGGCGTCTGGTTGATCCGTCCGGAGATCCACACCGACGAGCGCGGTCGCTTCCTCGAGACCTACCGCAGCTCCTGGCTGCCGTTCGCCGCCCCCATGGTCCAGGGCAACCGCTCGGACTCCAAGGCCAACGTCCTGCGCGGCCTCCACTACCACCGCCGCCAGGCCGACCTGTGGTTCGTCCAGCAGGGCAAGGTCACCACGGTGCTGGTCGACACCCGCATCGGCTCCCCGACCGAGGGCAAGCACGTCACCGTCCAGCAGGGCGGTGGCGAGGAGCTGGCCATCTACATCCCCGAGGGCGTCGCCCACGGCTTCTACGCCCACGACGACGTCGTCATGACCTACCTGGTGACCGGCGAGTACGACGGCACCGACGAGCTCGGCGTCGCCTGGAACGACCCCGACCTGGGGATCTCCTGGCCGGTGGAGGAGCCCATCCTCTCCGAGCGCGACCAGAAGAACGCGCGCCTGGCCGACGTGGCCGCCGACCGCCGCGTCCCGTATACGGGGTAAACTCCTCACCTTTCAGAGCAAGCGGCGCTACCGTGGGCGGATACCGGCCGCCCCTGCGGAGGAGCCCCACGGTGACCATGCACCGCCACCAGAGCAACAAGGCGAAGTCGGGGCCGCCGCCCGACCGTCCGCCGACTCCGGCCCCGCCGCCCCCGCCCCGCTGGCGCAGCTGGCTGCTCCCGATCGGGCTGCTGCTCAGCCTGCTCCTGCTCCTGCTCCCCAACCAGATGGAGCAGAGCCGGGTCGTCGACCTGACCTACGCCCCCGAGCTCAAGGACAAGATCGCCCAGGACCAGGTCCAGTCGGTCGAGATCGGCTCCGACGGCCACATCGAGGGCAAGCTCAAGGACGGCACCCGGTTCGAGTCGTCGTATCCGACCAACCTCCAGGACGACGAGTTCACCAAGCTGCTCAACGAGCACAACGTCGAGATCAAGGCCGTCGGCCCCCGCACCACGCTCGCGTCGGTGCTGCTCAGCCTGCTGCCGCTGATCGTCTTCGTGGCCATCTTCATCTACCTGGGCCGCTCCGCGCGTCGGCAGTTGGCGGGGATGGGGGGGATTGGTCGGGCGCGGTCGCGGGTGTTCGATGCCGAGCGGCCCGAGACCACGTTTGGGGATGTGGCCGGGTATGAGGGGGCGAAGCGGGAGGTGACCGAGGTGGTCGACTTCCTCAAGCACCCGGACCGGTATCGGCGCGCCGGAGCGGTTGGCCCCAAAGGCGTCCTCATGGTCGGCCCCCCCGGGACGGGCAAGACCCTGCTCGCCCGCGCCGTCGCCGGGGAGGCCCATGTCCCGTTCATTTCGGTGACCGGGAGTTCGTTTGTGGAGTTGTTTGTCGGGGTGGGGGCGGCGCGGGTGCGGGATCTGTTCGCCGAGGCCCGCAAGCGGGCCCCGTCGATCGTGTTCATCGATGAGATCGACGCCATCGGCCAGCGTCGGGGGGGCCAGTTCGTCTCCAACGACGAACGCGACCAGACCTTGAACCAGCTGCTGGCCGAGATGGACGGCTTCGACATGGCCACCGGGGTGGTGGTGATCGCGGCCACCAACCGGCCCGAGGTGCTGGACCCGGCGTTGTTGCGGCCGGGGCGGTTCGACCGCCAGGTGGTGATCCCGCTGCCGGCCCAGAAGGAACGCCGGGCCATCCTGGAGGTCCATGCCAAGGGCAAGCAGCTCGGCCCGGACGTGGAGCTGGACGTGGTCGCCCGCGGCACCCCGGGGTTCTCCGGGGCGGATCTGGCGAACCTGGTCAATGAGGCGGCCATCTTCGCCGTCCGGGCGGGCCGCGACGTCATCAGTGCGCTGGACTTCTCCGAGGCCCGCGACCGGATCCTGCTCGGGCGCCGGGACTCCTCCAACGCTCTGCTGCCCGACGAGAAGCGCGCCGTGGCCGTGCACGAGTCGGGCCATGCGTTGGTGGCGGCCGTCAGTGAGCACGGCGACCCGGTGGCCAAGGTGACGATCCTGCCCGCCGGCCAGGCGTTGGGGGTGACCGAGCAGCTCCCGATCGACGAGCGGCACCTCTACACCGAGGGCTACCTCAAGGACAGCCTGGCCATCCGCATGGGCGGCCGAGTGGCCGAGCAGCTGGTGTTCGGCGAGCCTTCCACCGGCGCCAGCAATGATCTGGCGGGGGCGACCGACCTGGCCACGCGGATGGTGCGCGAGTTCGGCATGAGCGACGCCCTTGGCCCGGTCGGGTTCGCCTCGGGGAGCCCGATGTTCCTGGGTACCGAGGAGGTCCGCAGCCGCCCCTATGCCGAGGCCACCCAGCGGGTCGTCGACCAGGAGGTCGGCAAGCTGTTGCGCGAGGCCGAGGACCGCGCCCGGGCCATGCTGGGCGAGCACCGCGACGCCCTGGACCGCCTGACCGAGCTGCTCTTGGAACGCGAGACCGTCGACGGCACCGACGTCGACGGGGTCCTGGGCCGCATCCCCGGCCAACACCAACCCATCGGCGCCACCGGCCATGCCGCCACCACCGATGGCGCGGGCGCTGCGGACGCTTGACCCGACCCTGGTCCGGCGCCTGGCGGTCAGCCGCCAGCGCCTGACCGGCCCGCTCCC
>DASZON010000294.1:0-14278 GCA_035550755.1 Actinomycetota bacterium
AGCTCCCTGGCGGCCGCGGTCAGCGACGCCAGCGCGTCTGGCGGCACGGGAGGTGGTTGGACCGGACCCTGGGTCGAAGGTGTGTTCGAGTCCATGGAGGCAACCGATCAACCCCACCCCCACCACAACCACCCACCCAAAGAATGTGGACAACCAATTCCGTCTGTGTTCGGCCGTGTGCTGTGCCTCTGCGACGCGGTCGACTGGCGCTGGCGGCAACCCAGGAGGCAGAGCATCCCCATCCTCGGATCCCGGCCCGGCCACCCGACCCCGCTCACCCGGAGGCCTGCAGCCGCTGGATGGTCCCGCGTTCCACGCTTTGGGCCTCTCGCGCCAGGTGAACGAAATTGCGACGCGCTGTGCCAGGTAATGCGAATGGGACCCAACACCCTCCAACCCACGGCGCCAGGCGACGGCATGGACCCAATTCTTCCCCCGACCCACCGTGCTCGGGTCCGCGCATGGGCCCGACTGTTCGCCGGAGGCCAGTGCCACGTGAGGACTTGGGATCCCCACGACCCATCGACCTACCCCTGCAGACCTCAGCCCGGAACCCGCTGTCCCCACAGGAGCAGGCGCTTGAACGGATACCGGTAGGGGCGGGACTCCTCCAGGTGCGGGAGTAGGCGTCGGCGGTAGCGAACCAGGAACTCCTCGAACAGCTCGGGCGACATGCGGGACTCGTAGTCGGTGAGGAGGGTGCCCTTGACCCACTCGACGACGTCGTCGCGGGACGCGAGGTGGTGCAGGTACACCTGGAGGCGGACGTGCTGGGGGGCCAGGCCGAGGCGGTCGAGCAGCTCCGAGTACCACTCCGGGGCCTGGACGGGCGAGACGCGGCGGTAGCCGCCCAGGGCCGTTCGGAACGGCTCCTCGGCGGCGACCTCGGCGGCCACCAGGTGGGAGGGGTGGTCGTGGTTGGCCGGCATCTGCACGGCGAGCTGACCGCCCGGGTTCAGGAGGCCCGCGAGCCGCCCGAACAGGCCGGCGTGGTCGGGGAGCCAGTGCAGGGCGGCGTTGGAGAAGACCACGTCCCAGCCGGCTTCCCGGAACTCCCCGATGTCGCCCTCGGCGAACCGGAGCCCGTCAGTCGCCTCGCCGGCGGCGCGCTCCAGCATGGCTGGCGAGCTGTCGAGCCCGAGCGTGTCGGCGGCCTCCAGGTGCCGGTGGAGCTGGGCGGTCAGCTCGCCGCTGCCGCAGCCGAGGTCGACCGCCCGGCCGCCGGGCACGGGCCGGACCAGGGCGAGCAGGTCGTGGAAGGGGGCGGCCCGCTCGGCGGCGAACCGCTGGTACTGCCCCGGGCTCCAGGCGTCCACGCCCTCATCCAAACTGCTGCCACCCCGCCCGTCAACGCCGGCAGGTACCGGCCCTGGCCACCGGCGGACCACCGGGCCCCAGCCAACTCGAGGCCCGAATCGACCCCCTCGACACCCCGGCCACCCCGGGGGCCAACCGGTTCCCAGGCCACTCCGGCGGACCAGCCAGTCCCCCCACCCCTCAACCCCCTTCGCCGGCACCCGATACCTAGAGAAATCGGTCCGAGCCGGGAGCTGCGTGTGCGGATGACGGTCAAGGCCTACCTCGCCCTGCTGGTCGGGGTGTTCGTGGTCGCCCTGGTGGCCGTCAGCCTGGTCCAGCGCAACCTGGTCGGCGACCTCGACGGCGTGGTCCGGGACGTCACCGGCTCCCACGCCGGCAAGGCCCGCGCCGCGCGCGAGCTGCGGGCCGCCCACCTGGTCGAGCGTCGCGCCGTGGCCGGGTTCCTGCTCACCGCCGAGCCGGCCGAGTCGGTCCGGATCCAGCAGGCCCGCCGCGACCTCCGGCGGTGGCGGGCCGCGCTCGAAGACCAGGTGGGCCAGCCCGACCAGAGCCTCCTGGCCGAGGTCGACCGGCTGACGGCCGAGGAGCAGGTCGCCGCCGACCAGGCGGTCGAGCTGCGCCGCGCCGGCCGGGCGACCGAGGCCCGCGAGCTCGCCGACCGGGAGGCCGACCCCCCTGGGGAGCGCCTGGACCAGGTGCTGGGGCAGCTGTCGGATGACGCCGGCCGCGAGCTCGACGCCGACGCCGACCGGGCCGGGCGGACCGCGGCCGCCGCCGGGCGGCTCACCGTCCTGGGGCCGCTGCTGGTCGTCCTGGTCGTGGCCGGGCTCGCCCTGTGGCTCGTCCACCGTGTCCTGCGCGACATCGCCCGGCCGTTCCATGACGCCGGGATCAACATCCGCAGCAACGCCGACCAGCTCTCGGCGGCGGTCCAGCAGCTGGCCGCCACCACCACCGAGCAGTCCAGCGGGGTCGCCCAGACCTCGGCCACCATGGAGGAGCTGGCCAGGGCGGCCGCCTCGATCGCCGAGACGGTCGACCACGTGGCCAGCCAGGCCGGCACCACCCGGGACAACCTGGAGCAGGCCCAGTACGACATCCGCGCCTCGGGGGAGCGCACCATCGCCCTGGCCGACCGGGTCGGCGAGGTCGGCGTCACCCTCGCCCTGATCAACGAGATCGCCGACCAGACCAACCTGCTGGCCCTGAACGCCGCCATCGAGGCCGCCCGGGCGGGCGACGGCGGCCGCGGGTTCGCGGTGGTCGCCGACGAGGTCCGCCGGCTGGCCGAGCGGTCCAAGGCGTCGGCGGCCGACATCGCCAAGGTGATCGAGGGCGCCCAGTCGGAGTCCAACGCCACCGTGGCCAACATGGAACGCAGCGCCCGCCAGATGCAGGATGGGCTGAGCCTGCTCGGCGAGGTCGCCGACGCCACCGCCAGGGTCCGCCTGACCACCCAGCAGCAGCGCTCGGCCACCGAGCAGGTGGTGGTGACCATGGCCCAGATCTCCAGCTCGAGCGGGCAGGTGTCGGCCACCGCCCACCAGATCGCCAGCTCGGCCGACCAGCTGGCCTCGCTGGCGGCCGACCTGGAGCGGACCGCCGAGTCCGCCGGCGAGCCCGGCTGAGCCGCCGATGACCCGCGCCATCCTCCTGCCGGTCGGGCGGAACTGGTACGCGCTGCCGCCGGTGGCCCTCCAGGAGGTGGTGGCCGACCCGGACGTCACCGACCTGCCGGCGGCCCCGGCGACCGTCCGCGGGCTGTTCAACGTGCGCGGGCAGATCCTTCCCCTGCTGGACACGGGGGCGCTGCTCGGCCTGGAGCGGCCGGCCCGCTGCCCGTACGCGGCGGTGGTCCGGACCGCCCACGGCCCGGCCGGCCTGGCTGTGACCGGGATGCCCGAGCCGGCCGAGCTGGCCTGGCTGGTCGGCCCGACCCGGGCCCGGGGGACGATGGGCGCCTATGCCGCCGGGGAGCGGATCGCGGTGATGCTGGACCCCCAGGTCCTGACCGCCCAGGTCCATCCTCCGGGAGGGCGCTGACGTGGAGGTCACCGGCCAGGAGGCCCGCTTCAAGGCGATGTTCGCCGAGGAGGCCGAAGGCCGGCTGGCCATCCTGAGCGAGCTGCTCCTGGAGCTGGAACGCGACGGCGGCGACCAGGACCTGCTGTCGTCGATCTTCCGCGAGGCCCATACCCTCAAGGGCGGCGCCGCGGTGGTCGGCCTGGCCGAGGTCCAGGAGGTCGCCCACGCCATCGAGGAGGTGCTGGCGGGCCTGCGCAGCGGCGGCACGTCGGCCACCTCGGCGCTGGTCGACGCCCTGCTCGGGGCGGTGGACGGGATCCGGGAGCTGATCCCGGCGGTCCTGGCCGGCGACGATCGGACCGCCGAGGCCGGGGCCATGGTCGTCGGGCTGCAGGCTGCCATCTCCGGCACCCCACCACCCGCGGCCGTCCAGGCGGCGCCCCCGCCCGACCCATCGCCCGCGGCCCCGTCGCCGAAGGCCGTCGCCTCGTTGCCGCGCCGGAGCCGGCGCAAGACCATCCGCCTGCCCACCGAACGCCTCGACGAGCTCGTCCGCCTGGTCGGCGAGGCGTCCGCGGCCGCCCTGCGGGTGGGACGGCTGGTCACCGACCGGCTCGGCGACGAGCCGGTCGGGGTGCCCGAGCTGCACGAGCTCACCCGGGCCCTGGAGAGCCTCCAGGAGCGGACGCTCCAGGCCCGCATGGTCCCCTTCGGGACGATCGCCGAGCCGCTGCGCCGGGCCAGCCGCGACCTGGCCCGCTCGCTCGGCAAGTCGGTCGAGCTGGAGCTGAGCGGCCAGGAGACCGAGCTCGACCGCGGGGTCCTCGAGCAGGTCGCCGACCCCCTCCTCCACCTGGTCCGCAACGCCATCGACCACGGCATCGAGCCGCCCGAGGCGCGGCTGGCCGCCGGCAAGCCCGCCCAGGGCACGATCAGGGTCCACGCCATGCAGCTCGGCTCCGAGGTCGTGGTCACCGTGGCCGACGACGGCCGCGGCATCGACCTGGAACGGGTGCGCGAGCGGGCGGGCGCGAACGGCGACAGCCTCGTCGGCGTCGGCGACGAGGAGGCCCTCTACGCCATCTTCCGCTCCGGGCTGTCCACGGCCGCCACCGTCTCCGACGTGTCCGGCCGGGGCGTCGGCCTCGACGTCGTCCGGACCAGCCTGGCCGCCGTCCGGGGCCGGGTCGAGGTCCACTCCGAGCCGGGCGCCGGCAGCGAGTTCCGCCTCAACGTCCCCATCACCCTGGCCGTCCTCCCCTGCCTGCTGGTCGAGACGGCCGGTCGCCGTTTCGCCATCCCCATGCACTCGGTGGTCAGCGCCGAGGCCGCCGGCTGGACCGAGGATTGGGTCGAGGGCCAGGTCGTCATCCGGGTCCGGGACCAGATCCTGCCCGTCTCCGACCTGGCCGTCACCCTCGACGCCGCCGCCCCCGCCGAGGCCCCGGGCGGCGACCGGCCGGCCGTGGTGGTGGCCAGCATGACCCGGAGGCATGCCTTCCAGGTCGACGCCCTGCTCGGCCAGCGCAGCGTGGTCGTCAAGGACCTCGGGCGGCTCCTGCCCCGGCTGAGCCTGCTCGCCGGGGCCGCCCTGGAGCCCGACGGCTCCATCCTGCTCGTGCTCGACGTGTCGGGCCTGGTCGACCGGGCCCGCTGGATCCGGTCGTCGGGCGGTGCCGCCGGCGCCCCCCGTACCGCCGCCCCCTCCGCCCCGGCCGGCCCCCCGGCCCCGGCGGGGCCGCCCAGCGTCCTGGTCGTGGACGACACGGCCGTGGTCCGCGAGCTCGAGCGGTCGATCCTGGAGGAGGCCGGCTACCGGGTCCGGACGGCCCGCGACGGCCGCGAGGCGCTGGCCGCGCTCGCCGACGACGCGCCCGACCTGGTGGTCACCGACGTCGACATGCCCTACCTCGACGGTCTGGAGCTGACCAGGTCCATCCGGTCCGACCGGGGACTGGCCGGGCTGCCGGTGGTGGTCGTGACCTCCAAGGCGGCCGACGCCGACCGGCGGCGGGCCATGGACGCCGGCGCCGACGCCTACCTGGTCAAGGGCGACCTCGACCAGCGGTCGCTCCTGGAGGTCGTCGGCCGCCTGCTCGGGTTGGCCGTGCCGGTCGCCGGGGAGGCCCGGCGGTGAGCGGGGCCGTGCGGGTGGTGGTGATCGATGACTCGCCGGTGCAGCGGGCCCACCTGGTCGAGGTGCTGGAGGCCGAGCACGACATCGCCGTGGTCGGCCAGGCCGGCGACCCGGTCGAGGCGGTCGCCCTCGTCCACCGCCTGCGGCCCGACGTGGTCACCATGGACCTTGGCCTGCCCGGCGGGGGCGGCATCGGGGCCATCGAGCAGATTATGGCCGACCTGCCGACCCCCATCCTGGTGCTGTCGGCCCGGGTGACCTGCGCGGGTTCGGCGGCGGCGGTCGAGTCGCTGCTCGCCGGGGCGGTGGAGGCCCTGCCCAAGCCCGAGCGGTGGGACACCGAGGCCGAGCGCCAGGTCCGCTGCCGGGTGCGCCTGCTGAGCCGGGTCACGGTGGTCGCCCACCCTCGCGGCCGTCGCCGCCCCCCCGCCCCCGACCCCCACCGCGCGCCGCCGGTGGCCATCGCCGCCTCCACCGGCGGGCCGGCGGCCCTGGCCGAGATCCTGCCCTGCCTCGGCGGCCTGGCCGTGCCGGTGCTGGTCGTCCAGCACCTGCACGCGCAGCTGGTCGACGGCTTCGTCGGCTGGATGCAGCGGGTGTCGGCCCTGCCGGTGGTGGTGGCCGCCGACGGCGACCGCCCGCAGCCGGGGGTGGTCTACATCGCCCCGGCCGGCGCCCACCTCAAGCTCGCCCCGGCGCCGGGGGTCCCGCCCCCGCCGGCGGGGCCGCCGAGGACCCTGCCGTCCGGCGGCCGGCGGCTGGTCCTCGACCCCGGCCCGGCGAGCCTGCACCGGCCGTCGGCCGACGAGCTGTTCCGCTCGGTCGCGGCCACCGCCGGCGGGCAGAGCGTCGGTGTCCTGCTCACCGGCATGGGCGACGACGGCGCGGCCGGGCTGCTGGCCATGCGCCGCCAGGGGGCCGTCACCATCGTCCAGGACGAGGCGAGCAGCGTCGTGTTCGGCATGCCCCAGGTCGCCCAGCAGCTCGGCGCCGCCGCCGAGGTCCTCGGCCTCGGCCAGATCCACGGCGGCATCCGCAACGCGGTGACGAGGCTGGTCCGGTGAGCGGTACGGTGGAGGCGGCGGCCCGGCTGCTCGCCGAGCGGACCGGCATGCAGGTCACCCAGGGCCTCCAGGAGCGCCTGGCCGCCTGCCTGGACCGGGTGGCCCGGGCCGCCGGCCAGACGCGGGACGCCTACGCCGCCAGCCTGGCCGTCGACCCCGGGGCCTTCGAGCGACTGCTCGACTGCGTGACCGTGCAGGAGTCGGGGTTCTTCCGCCACCCCGACCAGTTCGCCGCCCTGGCCCAGGAGGTCCTCCCGACCCTGGAGGGCCCGGCGGTCGTCTGGAGCGCCGGCTGCGCCAACGGCCAGGAGGCCTACAGCCTGGCCATGGAGCTCGCCGCCTCCGGCCGCCTCGACTGGCAGGTCCTGGCCACCGACATCTCCGCCGCCGCCGTGGCCCGCACCCGTGCCGGCCGCTACGCGACCGCCGAGGTGGCCGGCATCCCCCTGGTCCACCGCCGCTGGCTCCGCCCGGCCGGTGACCGGTGGGAGGTCGACCCGGGGCTGCGCGCCCGGGTCCGGGTCGAGCAGGCCAACCTGACCGGCGGGTTCCCGGCCGCGCCGGGTCACTGCCAGGTCGTGTTCTGCCGCAACGTGCTCATCTACCTCTCGAGGTCGGTGGCCGAGTCGTTCCTGAGCGGCCTGGCGGGCTGGCTCGCCCCGGGCGGGCTGGTGTTCCTCGGCTACTCCGAGACGGTCCGGCCCCCGGCCCCGGGGCTCCGCGCGGATGTGGTCGGGGGCACGCACGTGCTGCGGGCCGCGGGCGAGGGAGCGTCCGGGCGACCCGGCGGCGACCCGTCGCGTTCGAGGCCGCCCCGGGCCCTGGGCCCACCTGACGGGCGCACGGCCGCCGCCGACATGGCCGCGGCCGGAGAGGCCGCGACCACCCAGGGCGATCCCATGGCCGCCGTGGCCGCGTTCCGCAAGGCGGTGTTCCTCGACCCCGACCGGCCCGTCGCCTGGTTCCGCCTGGGCCTGGCCCTCGGGGCCCTCCGGGACCGGCGGGGCGCGCAGCGGGCCTACGGCGCCGCCCTCGCCGCGCTCGAGCGATGCGACCCGTCGGCCGTCCAGGCCGACCTCGACGGCTGGGGACCGGACGACCTGGCCGGCGTGCTCCGGGCCAAGCTCGCACAGCAGCGACCAGGGGACGGCCCGTGACGACCGTGGTGGCGTTCCGCTCCGGGGGCCAGCACTGGGCCGTCGCCCTCGAACGGGTCCAGCGGGTGCTTGCCGCCCGGGCCCTGCTGCCCCTCCCCGACCCGAAGCCGGGGGTGGCCGGCCTGCTCCACCGGGACGGCGACACGGTCCCGGTCCTCTCCGCCCTCGGCGGCGGCCAGCTCGGCCAGGTGCTGGTCCTCGACGACCGTGGCACCAGCTTCGGCCTGCTGGTCGACGAGGTCATCGGCATCGAGCGCATGGCCGCCCAGCCCGGCCCGGTCCCCCCCGGCCAGCGGTCGCCGCTGGTCGCCGGGGTCCTGCCCGGGACCAGCCCGCGGCTGCTGCTGGACGTGGCCGCCCTCACCGCGTGGCTGGCCCCGTGAGCCCGCCGGTGGTGCTGGTCGCCGAGGACTCCCTGGTCATCCGGGCCGTGCTCGTCGAGCAGCTCCAGTCCCGCGGCTACCGGGTGGTCGAGGCCGGCGACGGCGAGCAGGCCCTGGCCGCCTGCCACCGCGAGCGCCCCGACGTGGTCCTCCTGGACGTGGAGATGCCGCACCTGGACGGCCACGCCGTGCTGGCCCGGATCAAGGCCGACGGCCTGCTCGCCGACATCCCGGTGGTGTTCGTGACCTCGCGGGTGACCACCGAGGACGTTGTCGAGGGGCTCCGCCTCGGCGCCCACGACTACCTGCGCAAGCCGTTCGAGCCGAGCGAGCTCCTGGCCCGGGTGCATGCCGCCGTGCGCAACAAGGCCCTCCAGGACGAGCTGCGCCTGCGCAACGCCGAGCTGGAGCTGGTCAGCCGCACCGACGCCCTCACCGGCCTCCACAACCGCCGCCACCTCGAGGAGCAGCTCCAGCGCCTGGCCGGCGCCGGCGACCACCTGGCCGTGCTGCTGTGCGACATCGACCGGTTCAAGCAGGTGAACGACACCCGCGGGCACGCTGCCGGCGACGAGGTCCTGCGGGTCGTGGCCGGCCGGCTCCGCGAGGCCGCCCGGCCCGGCGACCTGCCCGGCCGCTGGGGCGGCGAGGAGTTCCTGGTCGTGCTCCCCGGCACCGGCCCCGAGGAGGCGGCCGCCCAGGGCGAGCGGGTCCGGCGGGCCGTCGCCGCCACCCCGGTGCCACTGGCGGAGCCGCTGGCGGTGACGACCAGCGTCGGGGTCGCCGCCGGGACCGGGGACGGCTGGGAGGGCCTGGTCCGCCGGGCCGACACCGGCCTGTACGCGGCCAAGGAGGGCGGACGCGACCGGGTCGTGGCCGGCCCGCGAACCTTCACACCGGAGGGCCAAGATGCGGCAAGATACCGATGACGGGAAGTGGCCCAGCGAGACACAGGGAAACGGGGATCCGGTTGGCCGACCAGCAGGTGGTTGGGAAGGTCGGACGGGTGACCGGGACCATCGGCCCCCAGCGGGTCGGCGAGGTGATGATCCCCATCCGCGGCGGCAGCGAGGCCTTCAACGCCTATTCCGCCGACGACAAGGACACCATCCCGACCGGGACCCGGGTGGTCGTGATCGAGTACTTTCCGCCGAGGACCGTCGTGGTCAGCCCCTTGTAGGGCTGCGTCGAAAGGCGGAGCAATGGATCCCCTGATCCTGGCCGGTGTTGTCGTCGTCGGCCTGGCCGTCGTGTTCGCGATCTTCAAGCTCATGTGGCGGGTCGCCGAGCCCAACGAGGCCCTGGTCATCTCCGGCCTGCGCGAGCACTCCTCGCCCGAGGGGGCCGGCGAGAGCATGGGCTTCCGCATCGTCACCGGCAAGGGCACCCTGGTGCTGCCCGGCATCCAGACCGTCCGGCGGCTCTCGCTCGACCTGCGCGAGGCTCCCCTGTCGATCGAGTGCGTGACCCACCAGGGGATCCCGCTCGGCATCCAGGGCGTGGTCATCTTCAAGGTCGGCGACGACTACGTGTCGATCGCCAACGCCGCCCGCCGCTTCCTCGACCAGCAGCAGCAGATGGACGCCAAGGTGCACAACGTGTTCGCCGGCCACCTGCGGGCGATCGTCGGCAACATGACCGTCGAGGAGATGATCCGCGACCGGGAGAAGCTCACCGCCCTGACCCGCGAGTCGTCGGGGTCGGAGATGGAGAAGCTGGGCCTGATCGTGGACTCGCTCCAGGTGCAGGAGATCCACGACCCCACCGGCTACATCCGCAACCTGGCCCTGCCGCACGCCGCCGCCGTGGCCCGGGAGGCGCGTATCGCCCAGGCCCACGCCGACCGCGAGGCGACCACCGCCGAGCAGGGGGCCGACGCCCTCAAGGCCGAGGCACGGCGCGAGAGCCAGATCAAGCAGGCCGGCTACCAGGCCGAGATCGACAAGGCCTCGGCCCAGGCCAAGCAGGCCGGCCCGCTGGCCGACGCCGCCGCCCGCCAGCACGTGGTCGTCGAGGAGACCAAGGTGGCCGAGCTGGAGGCCCAGCGGGAGGAGCAGCGCCTCCAGGCCAGCGTCCGCAAGCCGGCCGACGCCAAGGCCTATGAGTCGGTCACCCTGGCCAAGGCGGGCCGCGACGCCCGCATCGCCGCCGCCGAGGCCGAGCGCCAGGAGGTCGAGCTGCACGCCCAGGCCTCGGCCGAGCGGGTCCGGCTGGAGGCGGTGGCCGAGGCCGAGCGGGTCCGGGTCGAGGCCGTCGCCCGGTCGGAGTCGACCCGGCTCATCGGCGAGGCCGAGGCGGCCGCGACCGCGGCCAAGGGCCGTGCCGAGGGCGAGGCCGTCCAGGCCAGGGGCATGGCCGAGGCCGAGGCGATCAAGGCCAGGGCGGACGCCCTCGCCGAGAACCAGGACGCCGTCATCGGCCAGCAGCTGGCCGAGCAGTGGCCGGCGATCGTCGAGGCCGCGGCCAAGCCGTTCGGGGCGGTCGACCAGATGATCGTCCTCAACGGCGCCCAGGGCCTGTCCGAGGCGCTGGCCGCCGCCCTCAGCCAGGGCGTGGCCGGCCTCCAGCTGGCCCGGAACCTGCTCTCGGGCGGCAACGGGGCCGCCGGCGAGGCCGGGGACCGGGGGTCGCTCCAGGCGCCGGACACCGCCCGCAAGGGCGGCACGACCAAGCCCTAGCCGGCAACCGGCGGCCGCCGGGCTGCGAAGCTACAGCTGTCACCAGGTCGCCGGGCGAGGAGGACACGGATGCTGGTCGCGGTCACCGGGGCCTCCGGGCTGATCGGGTCGGCCCTGGCCGGGCGGCTGGAGGCCGAGGGCCACCAGGTGCTGCGCCTGACCCGCTCGCGCCCCACCGGGCCCGGCCAGGTCCGGTGGGACCCGGCGGCCGGCCGGCTGGACCCCGACGCCCTGGCCAAGGCGGACGCGGTCGTCCACCTGGCCGGAGCCGGCATCGGCGACAAGCTCCTCTGGACGGCCGAGGTCAAGCGGGAGATCCTCCAGTCCCGGGTCGAGGGGACCGGCCTGGTCGCCAGGACCATGGCCGAGCTCGCCCAGAACGGCGGCGGTCCCCGGGTGCTGGTGTGCGCGTCGGGCGCCCACTACTACGGCGACCGTGGCGACGAGGTCCTCACCGAGGCGAGCGGCCCCGGCGAGGGGTTCCTGGCCGGCGTGGTCCGCCAGTGGGAGGCGGCCGCCGACCCCGCCCGGGCGGCCGGCCTGCGGGTCGTCCACCTGCGCACCACCCCCGTCCAGGACGCCTCCGGGGCCGGCCTGCAGAAGCAGGCGCTGCAGTTCCGGCTCGGCCTCGGCGGCCGCTTCGGCTCCGGACGCCAGTGGCTGAGCTGGATCGCCCTTGACGACATCGCCGGCGCCTACCTCCACGCCCTGACCGGCGACGACCTCGTCGGGCCGGTGAACGCCACCGCCACCAACCCGGTCACCAACGCCGAGTTCACCGCCACCCTGGCCCGGGTCCTGCACCGCCCGGCGGTCCTCCACGTCCCCGCCTTCGCCCCCCGGCTGGTCCTTGGCGAGTTCGCCGACGAGATGCTGTTCGCCAGCATCCGGGTCGAGCCGGCGCGGCTGCTGGAGACCGGCTACCGGTTCCGGTTCCCGGAGCTGGAGGCGGCCCTGCGGCACACGCTGGGCCGGCCGGCCGGGGGCTGAGCCGGCGACGGAACGGCGAAGGGGCGGCCGGTGTGGCCGCCCCTCGGCTGTGGGCGTGGCTAGCGGTCCGGGTGCTCCGGCCGCCCGCTGACGTCCTCCTCCTCGCCGTAGGTGACCGGGTCCTGGGCCGGGGCGACGCCGGCGTCACGCGCGTAGGCGTCCTGGTCGACGACCGGCTCGGTGGCCAGGCCGGGGTCGCGCCCGGTGTCGGTGGGACCGGCCCAGGCCGCGGCGGACTCGCCGGCCGGGCGCTCGGTCTCGTAGGCGGGGCGGTCCTCGGCCGGGGTCTGCTGGGCGGCACCCTCCTCGGAGGCGGCCACGTCGTAGCCGATCACCCCGGCGCCCTCGACATGGGAGCCGAGGCGGGTGCGCATCGGGTCGCCCTCCGACATGGCCACGGTGCCCTGCGGCTGGTCGACGGAGGCGGCGATCGGGTCGGGGTCGGTCAGCGAGGTGTCGCGACCCGGTCCCGGGTCCTCGGACTCGCTGCCGATCATGCCGGTGTCGCCCCGGCGGGCCTCGTCACTGCGGTCGAACATCCCAGTGTCGTCGCGGTCCATGGTGACCTCCTTTCGGTCGCCCCCCTGGTATCCGGTCGAGGGCCTGGGCAAACGCCGGGCACCGGCCGACCGGCCGGTCAGCGGAAGTCCCGGGAGGGGGTGGCCGCGGCCAGCGGCAGGGGCCGGATCTGGTCGGCGATCACGTTGATCACCCCCTCGGCCCGCTCCAGTCGCCCCCTGACCAGCAGCGCCGCCGCCGACCGGGCCACCCGCCGGTAGCGGGTCCAGACGCCCCTGGAGCAGATCACGTTGATCAGCCCGGTCTCGTCCTCGATGTTCAGGAAGGTGGTCCCGCCGGCGGTGGCCGGACGCTGGCGGTGGGTCACCACCCCGCCGACCAGCACCCTGGTGCCGGCCGGGACCACCCCCAGCCCGTCGGCGGCGACCGCGCCGAGCTGGTCGAGGCGCTCGCGGGCGAACTGCACCGGGTGGCTGTCCCCCGACAGCCCGGTCGCCCACAGGTCGGCCGCCCCCAGCTCGACCGGGCTCATCCCCGGCAGGCGGGGCGCCTCCGCCCCCACCACCGCTCCCGGCAGCCGGTCCGCTCTGGCCTGGGCCACCGCCCCCGCCGCCCACAACGCCGCCCGCCGCTCCAGCCCCAGCGACCCGAACGCGCCCGCCGTCGCCAGCGCCTCCACCTGTCCCTCGTTCACCCCGGTCCGCCTGACCAGGTCGGCCATGGACGCGAACGGCCGCCCCTCGGCGATCCGTTCGGCCACCTCGTCCCCGAGCGTCCGCACGTAGCCGAGCCCCAGCCGGACAGCCCAATTCTCCGGGGGGCTAGGCTTGAGCCCCCCGGACCCCCGGCCATCACCCTCCAGGGTCGCGGTGGCCTCGGACAGGTTGACGTCTGGCCCCCGGACGACCACGCCGTGGCGGCGGGCGTCGGCGACCAGGGTGTTGGGCGACCAGAAGCCCATCGGCTGGGCGTTGAGGAGGGCGGCCAGGAACGCCGCCGGGTAGTGGAGCTTGAGCCAGGCGCTGGCGTAGACGAGGTAGGCGAACGACACCGAGTGGCTCTCGGGGAAGCCGAAGTTGGCGAAGGCGGCCAGCTTCTCGTAGATCCGGTCGGCGACGTCCCCGGTGATCCCCCGCTCGGCCATGCCCGCGTACAGCCGGCCCCGCAGCCGCTCCATACGCTCGCTGGAGCGCTTGGCCCCCATGGCCTGGCGGAGCTGGTCGGCCTCGGCGGCCGTGAACCCGGCCACGTCGACCGCCATCTGCATGAGCTGTTCCTGGAACAGCGGCACCCCGAGGGTCTTGCGCAGGGACCGCTCCAGCAGCGGGTGCAGGTAGGTGACCTCCTCGTCGCCGTTGCGGCGGCGGATGTAGGGGTGGACCGAGCCGCCCTGGATCGGGCCCGGCCGGATCAGGGCCACCTCCACCACCAGGTCGTAGAACTCCCGCGGCTTGAGCCGGGGCAGGGTGGCCATCTGGGCCCGGCTCTCGACCTGGAACACCCCCACCGAGTCGGCCTGGCACAGCAGGTCGTAGACGGCCGCCTCCTGCGGCAGCCCGGCCAGGTCGACCTCGGCCCCGTGGTGGGCCCGGACCAGGTCCACGGTGCCGTGCAGGGCCGACAGCATCCCCAGGCCGAGCAGGTCGAACTTGACCAGCCCGACGGCGGCGCAGTCGTCCTTGTCCCACTGCAGGACGCTGCGGTCCTTCATGGTCGCCCACTCGACCGGGCAGACCTCGACCACCGGCCGGTCGCAGATGACCATGCCGCCGGAGTGGATCCCCAGGTGGCGGGGGAACCGCTGGACCTGGCGGGCCAGGTCCATGACCTGGGTGGGGATCTCGTGCTCGACGGTGGCCTCGATCGGCCCCCAGGCGTCGACCTGCTTGGACCAGGCGTCGAGCTGGCCGGGGGCGTAGCCGAGGGCCCGGCCCATGTCGCGCACGGCCGAGCGGGCCTGGTAGGTGATCACGTTGGCCACCTGGGCGGCCCGGTCGCGGCCGTA
>DASZON010000295.1:0-11986 GCA_035550755.1 Actinomycetota bacterium
CACGTTGTCGGCGATGATCACCCCACCGGGCCGGACCAGCCGCAGCGCGTGCTCCAGGTACTCGGGGTACTCGGACTTGACGGCATCCAGGAACGCCAGGTCGTAGCCGCCGTCGGTGAGCCGGGGGAGGACGTCGAGGGCGCGCCCCAGGATCGCCCGGATCCGGCTCGGGACGCCGGCCTCCTCGTAGGTCTCCTTGGCCAGCCGCTGGTGACCGGGGTCGGCCTCGATGGTCGTGAGGATGCCCTTGGGCGCGAGACCCCGGGCGATCCAGACCCCGGAGTACCCGGCCCCGGAGCCGACCTCGACCGCCGCCTGGGCTCCGACCCAGCTGGCGGCGAAGCGCAGGAACGCCCCCGAGTCGGCCGACACGGGCGGCATGCCGCCCCCGGACGCCCGCTCGCGGGCATGGCGCAGGACATCGTCCTCGACCACCGTCAGCTCGGCGAGGTACGTGGCGATGGCGTCGGCCTGGATGGCCACGGCGACTCCTTTGAACCGGGCGAGAATGCGATCGGGACGGTTCCAGCCTAACCCCCGGAGCCTGTCGGCGGTATGGGCCGCTCGCAGGTTGTGGACAAGGGCTGTCGCGGAAGCCCGCCGGCCCCGATAGGCTGGGCTCGATGCCCGTCCGGGGGGCCGCACGAGGGAGCTTGCGTGGACCGAACGACCGACCCCACCCAAGGGCCCGGGCGTCTCACGCCAGATCGCCCGGAACCCCCCGAACCTCCCGGTCCCGGCTCCGAGGATGCCGGTCCGCCGGACCGTGCCCCGACCTCCGATTCGGGACCTGCCGCCCCGGAGCCCGGCCGTGAGGTCGGCGCCGGCGCGGGCCAGAAGGCTGAGCGGCCTCGTTCGGGAGCGGTGGGCCGGCTGATCGCGGCGTTCGGGATGGGGCCGACCCGTCCCGCCGAGGAGAACCGGCCGGTCCCGGGGGCCGAGGCTGGGTCGGGTCAAGAAGGGGCGGAAGGCCCCGTTCCCGCGCTCGAGACGGGACGGGTCCCGCGGGCGGAGGCTGCGCCGGCGCCACAAGCGGCGGCCCGCCCCGATCGGGCGCCCGCGAGCGGGCCGGCTTCGGAGGCCAAGACCGCGCCGGTGCCCGCGCGTGAGCCGGTTTCGGAGGACAGGTCCGCGCCGGTCCGGCCAGAGGCGAACAATTCGGGGCCGGGCACCGAGCCAGCTCCAAGTCGGGGCACGGAGCCGGGTTCGACGACGGGGGAGCACCCGGCCCCGACGACGACCGCGGTGGAGCGGCCCGTTGAGGATGGGGAGGGTCGGACCCGGGACGGCGGCACGCAGTCGGAACGGGCGCCCACGGAGCCGGCTGCGGAGCCGGCATCACACAAGGCCGCGCCGGTCGCCCCGGGTGCCGAGCCAACGCCGCGGAAGGTCGCGTCAGTTGTCCCGGGTGCGGAGCCGACGCCGCGGAAGGTCGCGTCAGCCGTCCCGGGCGCGGAGCCGACGTCACCGGTGGGTGCTCCGGTCGGCCCGGGTGCGGAGCCGGCGTCACCGAAGGTCGTCCCGGTCGTTCCTGGCCCGGAGGCGAAGTCACCACAGGTTGCGGCGGACGGTTCAGGTCCGGAGACCGGGTCGACGCCTCCGCCGCCGGCCGGGCAGCGGACCGAGGACGGCCCGAATCCGGCCCTGGCTGGCCCTCGACCCACGAAGGAGCCTCAGCCTTCGGAGCACCCGCAGCGGGTCGTGGACCAGGCTCCACCGACCACCGGGCTTCGGGCTGGGGAGGCGCGGCCGCCAACCTCGGGGACACCTCGACTGGTGGAGGACGACGTCCCATCGGCGAGCGGCCCTCGGGATGCAGAGGCGCAGCCTCCTGGCTCGGGAACCACGCGGGTGGGGGAGGAGTCTCCGGTCTCCACCGATTCTCCTGGTACCGAGGGTCGGGCGGTTCCCTCCGATGCCGTCCGAGGGACGGAAGGCCAGCCTCCGCGCCCGGAGGCTGCTCGGCGGGTGCAGGGTCCGCCGCCGCCATCGGTCGAACCCCGGGGAGCGGGACAGCACGGCGAGCCCTCGGGCGACCAGGCGCCGCGTGAGGAGGGGCTTTCGGTCCCGACCGGTCGGGATTCGGGCGACCGGCGTCCGAGCGCCGATCGGCAGGCACCGGCTGCCAGGCGCGAACCAGGGCCCGAGCAGCCCGCGCCGACGTCATCGGCCAGCTGGTTCGGGAGCGACCCGGCAGGTGCTGCGGCCGCGACTGAGGAGCCGCGGACGAGGGCGGATGGGGCCGCTCCGGCGCCGGGGCCGGAAGCGCCCGTGGACCGGTCCGCCGAGGACAGCGCGGCTGCGGCACCGCCGATGACTGCTCCGGCGGCGGCACCAGCGGCGGCGAGTGCGCCTCCACCGGCGGCGCCGGCTCCACCGGCGGCAGGGCCGCCTTCAACGGCGGCGGCGTCGGTTGCACCGGCGGTGGGTCCGGCTCCACCGGCGCCAGGTCCGGCCCCACGGGCGGCGGGCATGGACGCTCGGGTACAGGATGCTCCGCCTGCTGGGCCCGCTGGCCCAGCCCCACCTGCCGGACCCGGCGGACCTGCCGGACCCCTCCGGCAGCCGGGATCCCATCCGGGTGGCGAGGCGGCGGGCCAGGTGCGTGAGCGACCCGCCTTCCAACCGTCGCGGCGTCCGGATCCGTTCGGGTCCGGGGGCCCTTCAGGGTCGCGGTCGGCGGATCGTCCCGGGCCGGCGCCCGCTCCGTCCGACCCGCGGGGCGATGTGGAGGCGCCGGGGCGCTGGCCGGGCGGTCCCGCTCGGCCAGCCATCGGACCGGAGCACGGCGGTGCGCCGGGGCGGCCGGGTGAGGTGCCGGCACCTCGGCCCCAGGAGCTTCCGGAGCGGCGACCTAGGGGCGCGGGAGCACCGGGACCCGCGGACATCCAGGCCCTGCGGCCGGACGACGCCCAGGTCCGGCGACCCCTGGCGCCACCGGTCTCGCCGGCGCCGCCGCCGATGGGGCCGATGGGGCCCGTGGAGGGGTTCGTCGAGCCGCGCCCCGAGTACGAGCCGCGCCCCAGCTACCCCCGGCCACCCGACGGCACCCCGCCTCCCGACCATGCCCGCTCGCCCGGTCACGGGCGGCCCGGCCCCTCCCGACCCCCCGACCATGCCCGGCGGCGGACCGACGGCCGGCGGGCGGCACCCGCTGCCGAGGCCCCGCTGGCCCCGCTTGACGCGATCCGGTCCCGGCCCGACCCGGTGGCCGCGCCGTCTGGAGCCGCGCGGACCGGGAGGCCGGGGCGCCGGCGGCTGACCACGGTGGCCCTGCTGCTGGCGGTGGCGCTGGTCAGCGGGGTCGTCGGCGGGGCCGTGGGGGTGGTGGCGACGCGGGACCGGGGCCTGTTCGGCAACGGCACCGCCGCGGCGGGATCGGCCGGGGACCGGACGGCGGACCCGGCCAGCGCCGGGGGAGCGGCCGCGGGAGCTCCCGCCGCGCTGGCCGGCGGGCAGCTGCAGCAGGTGCTCGGGACGGTGCTGCCGGCGGTGGTGAAGGTCGAGGCGAGGGGCGACACCGAGAAGGCGACCGGGTCCGGGGTGCTGTTCGCCGAGGGCGGGTACGTGCTGACCAACGCCCACGTGATCGACGGGGCGCGGAGCATCGGGGTGACCCTGTCGACCTCGGAGCCGTTGCGGGCGAGGTTCGTCGGGCGTGACCTGAACTACGACCTGGCGGTGCTCAAGGTGCGGCGCAGCGGGCTGGCCGTGGCCAAGGTCGGGCGGTCGGCGGACCTGCGGGTGGGGGATGCGGCGATCGTGGTGGGGAGCCCGTTCGGGTTCCAGAGCTCGGTGACGACCGGGATCGTGTCGGCGCTGCACCGGGTGGTGAAGGTGCCCGGCGGCGAGAATGGCCGGGAGGACCGGGAGCTGGTCGACGCCATCCAGACCGACGCCGCCATCAACCCCGGGAACTCGGGTGGCGTGCTGGTCAACGGCGCCGGCGAGGTGGTCGGGATCTCGACCGCGATCGCGACCAACGGCGACTCCGAGGCCAACGCCGGGGTCGGGTTCGCCATCCCGATCGACGCGGCCATGGAGGTGGCGGCGGCCCTCGTCGACCGCAGGCCGGTCAAGGTGCCGTTCCTGGGTGCGGACCTGGACGGCGACGTGAGCCCGGACGACGTCCAGCGGTTCCGGATCGGCAACCGGGCCGGGGCGCTGGTCAGCGCGGTCCGGTCACCGAGCCCGGCCGCAGAGGGTGGCCTGCGCCGTGGCGACCTGGTGGTGCGGTTCGGCACCGAGCCGGTGGCGTCCTCCGACCAGCTGACGGTGGCCGTGCGGCAGTCCGAGATCGGCGTGCCGGTGCCGGTCACGGTGGTGCGCCGCGGCCGTGAGCTGGTGCTGCGGGTCACGACGACCGATCAGCCGGGGCGTTAGGAGGACCGGCCGTGTTCAACGTCGGGCTGGGCGAGATCGTGATCATCGTCCTCGTCGTCCTGCTGCTGTTCGGGCCCGAGCGGCTGCCCGAGATGGCCAGGCAGGCCGGGCGTTTCCTGGGCCGGCTGCGGCTCACCACCCAGGACGCGCTCGACCAGCTCAAGGAGGAGACCGACCTCAAGGACCTCAACCTGCCGGACCTGAGGATCGGCTCGCTGCGCTCGCAGGCCCGCGACTACGTGCGGGAGCTGATGGACGTCGAGGGCCAGATGGCCGAGCTGGAGCGGGAGCGCCAGGATATCCAGGCGGCCCTCGACGCCGAGCAGAACGGCGACGGCCCCAAGAAGGAATCCACGGCCGACGGCCCGGAGGAGCCGGCGGCCGGCGGGACTGACGCGAGCATTGCCGGTCTCGGCCCGCCGCCAGTCGACCCCGAAGCCACCTGACCCCCGGGGTTCCAGGCGACCCCGGGCCCGGGAACCGGCCCTGCCGGAGCGATCAGGTCAGCAGGGTCAGCCGCTTCCCGACCAGCGACCGCGGCAGCGGGGGCAGGGCGGCGGCCACGTCGAGCAGGGCCCGGCTGGCCGGGGCGTCCGGATCGGACACGACCAGCGGCTTGCCGGCGTCCGCCCCCTCGCGCAGCCGCACGTCGATCGGGATCTGGCCCAGCAGCTCGGTGTTCAGCTCCCGGGCCAGGGTCTCGCCGCCGCCGCTGCCGAAGATCTGGTGGCGCTCGTCGCAGGACGGGCAGACGAAGTAGCTCATGTTCTCGATCACGCCGGTGACCTTCATCCCGTTCTGCTGGGCGAAGGTCCCGGCCAGCACGGCCACCCGCTCGGCCGCCTCCTGGGGGGTGGTGACCAGCAGCATCTCCGCCCCGGGGAGCATCTGGGCCAGCGAGATCGAGACGTCGCCGGTGCCGGGCGGCAGGTCGGCGAGCACGTAGTCGAGGTCGCCCCAGTAGACGTCGGTGAGGAACTGCTGGATGGCCCGGTGCAGCATCGGCCCCCGCCAGGCAACCGGCTTGCCCGGGGGCAGGAAGAAGCCGATCGAGATGACCCGGACCCCGTGGGCCTCGAGCGGCATGATCATGCCGTTGAAGCCGACCGGCTGGCCGGTGGCGCCCAGCATGCGCGGGACCGAGAAGCCGTAGATGTCGCAGTCGATCACCGCCACCCGGTGCCCCTGGGCGGCCAGGCCGGCGGCCAGGTTGACGGTCACCGAGGACTTGCCGACCCCGCCCTTGCCCGAGGCCACGGCCAGCACCCTGGTGGTGGAGTCGTCGCCCCAGAAGGTGATCTTCTTCTGCTGCTCGGCCGCGCCCGGGCCGCGCAGGCGGGTGACCATCGCCTGGCGCTGGTCCTCGGTCATCACCCCGAGGTCGACCTTGACCCCGCTGACGCCGGGCAGCGGCGAGACGGCCGCGGTCACGTCCCTGGTGATGCGGTCCTTGAGCGGGCAGCCGGCGACCGTCAGCAGCACCTCCACGGTGACCAGGCCGCTGTCGGCGATAGAGACGTCCTTGACCATGTCGAGGTCGGTGATGGGCCGGTGGATCTCCGGGTCCATCACCTGCCCGAGGGCTGCCAGAACTTCGTCGCGCGTGACCATCCGAGAGGATTCCCCTTCTGAGCCGTGCCGGGCGAAACCGCCCGTCTTCGTGGAGTGTAGCGACCGCCGGGGCGCCTCGCCGTGGGCGACGGAGTAGGCTCAGGGGCGATGGCCGACTACGACGCGATCGTGTGCGGCGGGGGCACCAACGGGCTGGCCGCCGCCATCCGCCTGGCCGAGGCGGGCTGGTCGGTCTGCCTGCTCGAGGCCAACCACGACCTCGGGGGAGCGGCCAGGACCCTGGAGAGCACCCTGCCCGGGTTCCGGCACGACTTCGGGGCCGCCTTCTTCCCGCTGGTGACCCCGTCGCCGTCGATCATCGGGCGCGACCTGGCGCCGTTCGGGCTGCGGTTCGTCCACGCCCCGGTGCCGGCCGCCCACCCCTTCCCGGGGAACCAGGCGATCGCGCTGGGTCGCTCGGCGATCGAGACGGCCTCCTCGATCGACAAGGTCCACCTGGGCGACGGCGCGGCCTGGTTCGGCCTCGACGAGGCGTTCGGCGAGGTCATGAAGCCGTTCCTCCGGGCCCAGATGCAGCGTTGGCCGTTCGAGGAGCTGGCCAAGGTCGTCGGGCGGCTGCGCCTGTCGGGCGGGATCCAGTTCGCCCGCATGGTCGTCTCCGGGGTCACCGCCGTGGCCGACCGGTTCGAGTCCGAGCAGGCCAGGGCGTTCCTGACCGGCCCCGCGATGCACGCCGACCTCCAGCCCGAGGAGCCCGGGACCGGCATCTACGCCCTGCTCCTGTCCATGCTCGGCCAGCGCTTCGGCATGCCGGTGGTCGAGGGCGGCACCGGACGGATCACCGACGCCCTCACCGCCAAGGCACGCCACGACGGGGTGGAGATCCTCACCGGCCGCCGGGTGGAGCGGATCGTGGTCGAGAAGGGCCGGGCGGTGGCCATCGAGGCCGCCGGCGACGCCGTCACCGCCCGCCGGGCGGTCATCTGCGCCCTCGACGTCGGTGACCTGGTCCGCCTGACCGGGCAGGAGGCGTTCCCGCCCAAGGCCCTGGCCGAGATCCGGCACTACCGGCCCGGGCTCGGCACCTTCAAGGTCGACTGGGCCCTGGACGGGACGGTGCCGTGGGCGGCCGAGGAGTGCCGCCGGGCCGGCGTGGTCCACGTCGGCGACACCGTCACCGACATGAGCCGCTCGGCCTGGGAGGCCGCTCACGGGCTGCTGCCGGGCCGGCCGACCCTGATCCTCGGCCAGCAGTCGCTGGCCGACCCCTCTCGCGCCCCGGCCGGCAAGCACACCCTCTGGGGGTACGCCCACGTCCCGGCCGCCCCCACCGCCGACGCGGCCCGTCCCCGGGCCAAGGCCGGCTGGGACCGCTCCACCGAGCCGTTCCTGGAGCGGATGGAGTCGCTGATCGAGGCCCACGCCCCCGGCTTCCGCGACCGCATCCTGGCCAGGCGGGCCTGGAACCCCCTCGACCTGGAGGCGGCCGACGCCACCCTGGCCGGGGGCGACATCTCGGCCGGGTCGTTTGCCATCGACCAGCAGCTGCTGTTCCGGCCCGGGCCGTCCTGGTGGCGCTGGGGGACGCCGGTCAAGGGCCTGTACCTGGGCGGGGCGAGCGCGCCCCCGGGGGCCGGGGTCCACGGCGCCTGCGGCGACCTGGCCGCCCGCCAGGCCCTTGCCGACCACGACCGGCCCCGGCTGCTGGCCTTGACCGCCGCCGGCGCCGCCATGGCCGGCGCGGCCGTCCTGACCGCCGGACGCCGCCGCCGCTGAGGCCCGGGGAGGCGACGATGGAGGAGCGGGAGGTCTACGCGCTGTTCTTCGAGCGGCTCCAGCACCTGAGCCCCGAGGCCGAATACGAGCTGCGCCACCCCGACTACGTGATGGAGATGCCGCAGTCGGGCGAGCGCATCCGGGGCCGGGAGAAGATGCGCGAGTTCCAGGAGGCGTATCCGAACCCGCCCTCCATCACCCCGCGCCGGGTGGCCGGGTCGGGCGACGTCTGGGTGATCGAGGCCCGCTCCGACTACGGCGACGGGCAGATCTTCAACATCGCCGTGATCGTGGAGTTCCGCGACGGCAAGATCTGGCGGGACACCCGCTACTACGCCGAGCCGTTCGAGCCCCCGGCCTGGCGCGCCCGCTGGGTGGAGCCGATCGAGGGCCCGGCTGTGGACAAGCCGGGCCCCCCGACCCGGGGGTAGCGACGATCAGGCGCTGCCGACCCGCTCGGCGCCGGACTCGCCGAAGCTGACCGTGACCGTGAGCTCGTCGGTGCCCCGCACCACCCGCAGGGTGAGCGTCTGGCCCTCGCCGGTCTGGTCGAGGACCTCGTACAGCTCGTCGGCGTCGGTGACCGCCCGGCCGCCCGCCTCGACGATCAGGTCGCCGCTGCGCAGGCCGGCCCGGTCGGCCGGGCCGCCGTCCTCGACCACCCGGACGAGCAGGCCGTCGCGCTCGGGCAGGCCGACCGCGCGGCGCAGCTGCCTGGCCACCCGGGCCGGGGCGATCCCCACCCCCAGCCGCGGCCGGACCGTGGCCTCGCCGCGGCCGAGGGCGTCAAGCCGCTGGCGCAGGTCGGCGTCGGCCGGCAGGGCAAGGTAGAACCCGTCGCCCAGGCGGTTGGTGTCGATCCCGACGAGGCGCCCGCCGGCGTCGACCACCGGGCCGCCCGAGGCGCCCCGGGGCAGGGGGGCGGTGTGCTCGATGCTGCCGGCGATCCGCCGGCCCCGCGGCCCCCGGAAGGCCCGGCCCACGGCCGAGACCAGCCCGAAGGTCACCCGCAGCTGCCCGCCCGGGTTGGCCAGGGCGAACACCGGGGTGCCGACCTGCGCCCCGGCGCCATCGGCCCAGGCGACGGCCGGGGCCCCGCCGGTGTCGACGGCGAGCACGGCCAGGTCGGCGTCGACGTCGACCCCGGCCACCCGCCCGACGGCGCTGCGGTCGCCGGCGAACACCACCGTCGTCTCCTCGCCCCGAAGGTTGTGGGCGTTGGTGGCCACCAGCCCGTCGGCCAGCACCACCCCGGACCCGCGGCCCCGCCCGCGGCCGATCCCGACCACCGAGGGTCCGACCCGGTCGGCCACCTCGCGGACGGCCCGCTCCAGCTCGTCGAGTACGCCCATGCGGCGCTCCTTCCACGCTAGTAACTTGTAGATTGCAAGTTACTAGCGACCGGAGGGCGGCGCAAGCCGTACGATGTGGCCATGACCGAGCGTGCACTCGCCTCCCCGCTGGACGAGGCCGTCGCCCGGGTCGGCGACCGCTGGACCCTGCTGCTGGTCCAGGCCCTCCTGGACGGCCCCCGCCGCTTCAACGAGCTGCTCGGGGCCCTCCCGGGCATCGCCCCCAACGTCCTGTCCCAGCGCCTCAAGCACCTGGAGCGGGAGGCCGTGCTGGTCAGCCAGCCCTATTCGCGCCGGCCACCCCGCTTCGCCTACGAGCTGACCGCCGCCGGCCGCGAGCTGGCCGGGGCCCTGCGCCTGCTCGCCCAGTGGGGCGCCGACCGCGCCGGCACCCCCGACGCCGAGGGCCTCCGCCACGACGCCTGCGGTACCCCGCTGGAGGCCCGCTGGTACTGCCCGACCTGCGCCCGCCCGGTCGACGACGACGACGCCGGCGACCTCCGCTTCGCCTAGTCCTGGTCCGCGCACGCTTGGGGAAGGCTTCCCCCCGCAGTCCCTGATCCATGGGGGGAGCTCGCTCCCCCACGGCCCCCAAGAGCGCCTGGGCCATGGTCAGGCGAGGACTGGGCGGTGCGCGAGGACGGCGGCGACCTCGCCGCGGAGCTGGGCTTCGGCGAAGGGCTTGGCGATGAAGCCGGTGGCCCCGGCGGCGGCGGCGCGGTCGCGGGTGTGGCGGTCGTCGCTGGCCGACATGACCAGGACGGGCAGCTCCGCCACGGCCGCCTCGCGCAGGCGGGCCAGCAGCTGGACCGGGTCGGCGCCCGGCAGGTCCAGGTCGACCAGGACCAGGTCGGGGCGCTCGGCCGCGACCATGCGCAGGCCCTCCTCGACCTGGCCCGCGGCCACGACCTCGTAGCCGTCGACCAGCACGGCCGAGGCGACCTCGGCGATCGCGTGGTCGTCGTCCAGGACCAGCACCTTGGGCGGGGTCTTGGGCGGCGGGGCGACCTGAGCCGGGGCCGGAGTGGGGGTGCCGGAGGCGGCGGCCTGGCTGGCCCGGCGGGCCAGATCGGGGTCGGGCGGGGTGACCCGCAGGACCTCCTCCAGGGTGGTGCGGCCGGCCAGGGCCTTGGCCAGGCCGTCGGCCCGCATGCTGCGCATGCCGCCGGCCACCGCCTCCTCCTTGACCGCGACCTCGGTCGCCCTGGCCACGATCAGCTCCTGCATCTTGCGCGTCACCCGGACGACCTCGAACAGACCGAGGCGGCCCTGGTAGCCGGTCTGGGCGCAGAACCCGCAGCCGGGCCCCTTGCGCAGCCCGGCCTCGTCGATCTGGCCGGGGTCCAGGCCGAGCAGCTCAAGGGTCCGGGGGTCGGCCTCGACCGGCTCGGAGCACTTGGAGCAGGGCACCCTGGCCAGCCGCTGGCCGACGACCAGGGTGAGCGAGGAGGTGATCAGGAACGGCTCCACGCCCATGTCGATCAGCCGGCTGACCGCTGCCGGGGCGTCGTTGGTGTGCAGGGTGGACAGGACCAGGTGCCCGGTCATGGACGCCTGCATGGCGATGGACGCGGTCTCGGGGTCGCGGATCTCGCCGACCATGACGATGTCGGGGTCCTGGCGCAGGATGGTCCGCAGCCCGCTGGCGAAGCTGAGGCCGACCCGCTCGTTGATCTGCACCTGGTTGACCCCGGCCATCTGGTACTCGACCGGGTCCTCCAGGGTGACCACGTTGATGTCGGGCCGGATCACCGAGGCCAGCCCGGCGTACAGCGAGGAGGTCTTGCCCGACCCGGTGGGGCCGGTGATCAGGATCAGCCCCTGGGGCTCGGCCAGGGCCAGCTCGACGACCTGGCGGTCGCGCTCGTCGAGCCCGACCTCGGCCAGGGTCTTGGCCTTCTCGGTCTCCTTGCGCAGCAGCCGGATGACGACCGTCTCGCCGTGCATGGTGGGCATGGACGAGACCCGGGTGTCGGCCTCGAGCCGGTCAAGCTTGATGCGGCCCCGGCCGTCCTGGGGCTTGCGCCGCTCGGAGATGTCCATGCCCGACAGGATCTTGACCCGGGAGATCAGCGGCCCCTGGATCGGCTTGGGGACCACCGTGACCTCGCGCAGCAGCCCGTCGATGCGGTAACGGACCCGCACGTCGCGCTCCTGGGGCTCGATGTGGATGTCGGAGGCGCGGCTGTGCAGGGCCTCGCCCATGATGGCGTTGACCAGGCGCACCACCGGGGCGTCGTCGACGTCCCCGACCGCCTCCAGCTCCTCCTCGCGCTCCTCGCCGGCCTCCAGCCCCTCGACGTCGGCCAGGGCCCCGAAGGTGTCGCCGACTCCGCCGGCCGCCGCCCCGCCGTAGTAGCGGGTGACCGCCTCCTGGACGTCGGAGGCGGTGGCCACCGCCGTGCGGACCGAGGCCAGCTTGGTGGCCAGGCGGATGTCGTCCAGGGCGAGCACGTTGGTCGGGTCGGCCAGGGCGACCGTGAGCACGTCGTGGGCCAGGGTGACCGGGACCGCCCCGTGCCGCAGGGCGACGTTGCGGGGCAGGATGGCCAGGGTCTCGTCGGCGATCGGCATGCTGCCCAGGTCCAGGAAGGGCAGGCCGAGCTGGTCGGAGAGGGCGCGCGCGATCTGCACCTCGTCGGCGAAGCCGAGGGCGGTGATGACCTCCCCCAGCCGCCGACGGCGGCCCTTGTCCTCGCGCTGGGTGCGCAGGGCCTCGTCCAGCTGCGCCTCGCTGAGGACGTTCCCGGCGACCAGCACCTCACCGAGCCGGCGACGCCCTCCCGGCGCCCCGACGCGCGGGTCCATCTCGGCGGTTCTCCCCTCTCCTGGACGCGTCTCGTCCTGGTTCTATCGGCAGCCGAGGGCCCCGCGTTGACGGGCGGCGGCGAGCGCCCGACACT
>DASZON010000296.1:0-5254 GCA_035550755.1 Actinomycetota bacterium
TGCAGCACTGGCTCCACGGCGGCCCGACCAACCTGGCCAACCTCGCCCT
The DNA here is from genome assembly GCA_035550755.1 of Actinomycetota bacterium. Taxonomy (GTDB): domain Bacteria; phylum Actinomycetota; class CALGFH01; order CALGFH01; family CALGFH01; genus CALGFH01. The sequence goes on from DASZON010000296.1 coordinate 50, forward strand.
GCTGGGCCGAGCCCACCACCGGCAGGTCCAGGAGGGCGGCTGGCAACTGATCCGCGGCCCCGACGGGCGCTGCACCGCCACCCCACCCCACCGACGACACCACACCGCCTGACCGCATCCCGGCGGAGCATCCAGGCCACCGTGCCAGGTACCTGCCTGGGAACCGAACGACCCCGAGGCCAGTGCCAGGTGCGTGCATGGAGCCCGAACCCCGCAGCGCCATGCCGGGCGAGCGGATGGCTTGAACCCTCGAACCAACGCGCCAGGTGAGTGAATGGGGCCCGAACCCCGCAGCGCCATGCCAGGCCGAACCGCACCCCCAGGCCCCAGGCCCCAGCAGCGTTGGGGGGCGCCCGACCCGCGCTAGAACGCGCTCAGGAGGGCGGGGTCTTCCAGGAGGGTGCGGAGGTGGGCGAGGAACTGGGCGGCGTAGGCGCCGTCGACGATGCGATGGTCGAAGGAGACGGCGGTGGTCATGAGCTGGCGGACGGCGAGCTCGCCGTCGACCACCCAGGGGCGGGGGGCGATGAGGCCGGTGGCCAGGATGGCGCACTCGGGCTTGTTGATGATCGGGGTGCCGGTCTCGACTCCGAACCCGCCGACGTTGGTGATGGTGATGGTGCCGCCGGTGAGGTCGGCCGGGGCGGCCTTGCGCTCCCTGGCCAGGCCGGTCAGGCGGTTGAGCTCGCGGGCCAGGTCGAGGACGCCCAGGGTGTCGGCGTCCTTGATGTTGGGGACCAGCAGGCCGGTCGGGGTGTCGACGGCGATGCCGAGGTTGACCCAGCCCTTGACCACGATCTCGTCCGCGTCCCAGGAGGAGTTCATCAGTGGGTGGGAACGGACGGCCACGCACAGGGCCTTGGCGACCACGGCCAGTGGGGTGACCTTGACTCCCTCGGCCGCCGGCAGGGCACGCAGGCGGTCCCGCAGCTCCATCAGGCGGGTCGCGTCCACGGTCAGGAACTCGGTGACGTGCGGGATCGAGAACGCCGAGGCGGTCATGGCGGCGGCGATCAGGCGGCGGGTGCCGCGAACTGGGATCCGCTCCTCGGTGCGGTCACGCGGTCCCCGGGCCACGGGCGACAGGCCCGGCGTGGTTGCGGCCGGCTCGCCGGCGTCGACGGCGCCGTCGACATCCTCGCGGGTGATGCGGCCGTCCTTGCCCGTCCCGACCAGGGCGGCCAGGTCGATCCCGCGGTCCTTGGCGTAGCGCCGCACCGGCGGGGTCGCCTTGGGCCGCTGGGCCACGGGATCCGGCCCCGGCGGCAGGGTCGGCGCCGCGGCCGGGGCCGCGGACGGCGCCGGGACCACGGCCGAAGCGGCCGACGCCGCCGGGGCCACCGCCGAGTCAGCCGGGGCGGCCGGGGCGGGACCGTTGCCGCCGCGGGCGTGGCCGGCGATGCGGCGACGCCGGGTCTGCTGGCGCTCCCCCGGCCCGACCAGGGTCGCCTGGAGCTCCTGGGCGACGCCCTCCGCCGCCGCGGCCGCCCCGGAACCATCGGCCGCCCCGGACCCATCGGCCACGTCCGCGGTGGCCGGCGAGCCCGCGACCTCGGTGGCCGGCGGGGCCGCGGCCGGGCCCGCCCCCCCGCCGGTGTCGACACTGATCAGGGGAGCGCCGACGTCGATGGTGTCGCCCTCGCCGGCGTGCAGCTTGACCACCGTGCCGGCGTACGGGGAGGGGATCTCGACCACCGCCTTGGCCGTCTCCACCTCCACGATCGGCTGGTTGAGGGTGATCGCGTCGCCCTCGGCGACCAGCCAGCGCACGACCTCACCGTCGGTGAGCCCTTCGCCGAGGTCGGGAAGCTTGAACTCGCGCTCGGGCACCTGGGCTGGCCTCCTCCTGAGCTAGAAGTCGAGGGAACGCTGCACGGTCCAGAGGACCCGGTCGACGCCGGGCAGGTGGGCCTCTTCCAGCCGGGCCGGCGGGTACGGGATGTCGAGGCCGGTGCAGCGAAGTACCGGCGCCTCCAGGTGGAGGAAGGCGGCCTCGGTGACCCGGGCGGCGATCTCGGCCCCCATGCCGAGGAACTGCGGCGCCTCGTGCACCACCACCATGCGCCCGGTCCGGGCGGCGGAGGCGACCAGGGTCTCGGCGTCCAGGGGGACGAGGCTGCGCAGGTCGATGACCTCGAGCGAGCCGACGCCCTCCTCCTGGGCGGCCTCGGCCGCGTCCATGGCCACCTTGACCATGGGGCCGTAGGCGACCAGGGTCAGGTCGGTCCCCTCCCGGAGGACCCGCGCCCTGCCGATGGGCTCGGTGGTGACCGGCAGCTCGACCTCCTGCTTGGCCCAGTAGCGGCGCTTGGGCTCGAGGAAGATCACCGGGTCGTCGCTCTCGATGGACTGGCGCAGCAGCGAGTAGGCGTCGGCGGCCGACGAGGGGGTGACCACCTTGAGGCCGGCGGTGTGGCAGTAGATGGTCTCGGGGCTCTCGGAGTGGTGCTCGACGGCGCCGATGGCCCCGCCGTAGGGGATGCGGCAGACGACCGGCATGGGCTGGTGGCCGGCCGAGCGGTTCCGGTACTTGGCCAGGTGGCTGATGATCTGGTCGAGGGCCGGGTAGCTGAAGCCGTCGAACTGCATCTCGGGCACGGGGCGGTAGCCGCGCAGGGCCAGCCCGATACTGACCCCCATGATGGCCGACTCGGCCAGCGGGGTGTCCATCACCCGCTGCTCGCCGAAGTCCTTGAGCAGGCCGTCGGTGATCCGGAAGACCCCGCCGAGGGTGCCGACGTCCTCGCCGAGCAGGACCACCCGGTCGTCGGCCTCCATGGCGTCGCGCAGGGCGGTGTTGAGGGCCTTGGCCATCGTGATCTGCGCCATCGCTACCTCCCTCAGGCCTCGACCTGGAACTGGGCCTCGAACTCCTCCAGCTGGCGCCACTGGGCCTGGAGGGTGGCCGGCGGGTCGGCGTAGACGTGGTCGACCAGGTCGGACAGGGGCGGGTCGGGCATGCTCTCGACGGTGGAGCGGACCTCGGCCGCGACCCGGTCGGCCTCGGCCTGGACGTCGGCCTCCAGCTCCTCGGACCACAGCCCGGCCCGTTCCAGGAACGCCCGGTAGCGGCCGATGGGCTCCCGTGCCTTCCACATGTCGAGCTCGTCCGAGGTGCGGTAGCGGGTCGGGTCGTCGGTGGTGGTGTGGGCTCCGAGCCGGTAGGTGATGGCCTCGATCAGGGTCGGCCCACCGCCGTCGCGGGCCCGGTCGGCCGCCACCTTGGTCACGGCGTAGACGGCCAGGACGTCGTTGCCGTCCACCTGGACCCCGGGGAAGCCGAACCCGAAGGCGCGCTTGTAGACCGGCCCGGCCATCTGCTTGGCCAGCGGCACCGAGATCGCCCACTGGTTGTTCTGGCAGAAGAAGACCACCGGGGCGCTGTGGACGGCGGCGAAGTTGAACGCCTCGCTGACGTCGCCCTCGCTGGTCGCCCCGTCGCCGAAGTAGGCCACGGCGCAGACCTCGGCCCCGTCCCACTTGGCCCCGACGGCGTAGCCGACGGCGTGCAGGGCCTGGGTGCCGATGGGGATCGAGTACTGGGCCAGCTTGTGGCGCTGGGGGTCCCAGCCGGACAGGGTCGCCCCCCGGAACAGCCCCAGGACCGACAGCACCTCCATGCCGGCGCGGACGTAGATGACGCCGTGCTCGCGGTAGGAGGGGAACACGAAGTCGTCCGGCCCCAGGGCCCGGGCGCTGCCGACCTGGGCCGCCTCCTGGCCCAGGCAGGGCGCCCAGATGCCGAGCTGGCCCTGGCGCTGGAGGTTGTTGCCCTCGACGTCGATGCGCCGGACCACCACCAGCTGGCGGTAGAGGTCGCGCAGCTCGGCGTCGCCCAGGTCGATCGTGTAGGTGTCGTGCTGGAGGAGCGTGCCGTCCTCGCCGAGCAGTCGAACCTGCTCGTCGGTCTGGTCCATGCCAGTGTCTCCCGCGTCGTTGCGCCCGACCTTACTGATCCTACTCGTACGGGTAGACGCAATACACGAGCCCCCGGATCCGTTGCGCGCAGGACGGGCGGTTTCAATACACAAGGGCCGGAACCGTTGCGGGTTCCGGCCCTTGCGGGTGCCGCCCGGGGGGAGGCGGCGCTTCCGGATCGCCAGGGGACCGCTCCCGTTCGGTCCACGCCGACGATGACAGCGTGAACGTACTGCGCTGTTCCCAAACGGAACATCAGGGGAACTACGGAGATGGGCACAACGGTGGTTGTACGACGGACTACCCAAAACGGCCCCCTGGATGGCCCGAATTGACTATCTGCCATCATCGCAGGTAGTCCCTGTCGGGCTTTCGAAACCCCTCCGAAGGTGGTACACCGTGAGAGGCAAGTTGTGCCTCGCCCCGAGGAGGGATGCCAGTGGCAATTCCACCGGACTCGGAAGTGGCCGAGGAGCCAGCGCCAGGCAGCGCCGAGCGCCTCTCCTACCTGGACGCGGGGGGCAGGCTCGCCCCCAGGGAGACGGCGCAGTTCGCGGTGGTCCGCGACTTCGACGACCGTGGCAACGTGATCTCGCTCATCACCGAGCGCCTGACGCACTGACGCAGTTGTGAACCGGGGGGCGGCCCGATGGCCGCCCCCCGTTGGCGTCTAGAATGCGCCCACCTGGACGCCCCCCCGAGGAGGACCGCCCCCGTGCTCGTCGACGGCAAGCGACTGTTGATCACCGGGGTGCTGACGCCCGGGTCGATCGCCTACGCGGTGGCCCGCGAGGCCCTCGACAACGGCGCCGAGGTGGTGCTGACCGGCTTCGGCCGCACCCGGTCGCTGACCGAGCGGACGGCCAGGCGCCTGCCCGGCGAGGTCGACATCCTGGAGCTGGACGTCAACAAGCCCGAGGACGTCAAGGCGGTCAACGACGAGCTGGCCGGCCGCTGGGGCGGGGTCGACGGGGTCCTGCACGCCATCGCCTTCGCCCCCGCCGACGCCCTCGGCGGCAACTTCCTCAACACCCCCTACGCCTCGGCCTCGACCGCGTTCCAGGTGTCGGCGTTCTCGCTCAAGGAGCTGACCGCCGGCCTGCTGCCGGTGCTGGAGAACCACCACGCCTCGGTGGTCACCCTCGACTTCGACGCCCGGGTGGCCTGGCCGGTCTACGACTGGATGGGCGTGTGCAAGGCGGCGCTCGAGTCGGTCACCCGCTACCTGGCCCGCGACCTCGGGCCCAAGCAGATCCGGGTCAACGCCATCAGCGCCGGCCCGATCCG
>DASZON010000297.1:0-4099 GCA_035550755.1 Actinomycetota bacterium
GGCGCCGGTCAGGCGCAGGAACCGCCGCCGGTCGAGCCGGCCCGCCCTGAGCAGGGCGTCGAGCGAGGGGTGCACCGGTTGGTCGGTCACGGCTGCCTCCTTGTTGGTACCCCCGCGGATGGTGCTGACGTCGTGGTGGCCAGGGCCGGCGGCCGGCCAGCGTGGGCGGCGGCGAGCAGGTCGCGCAGCTCGCTGGCCGTGACGGGCCGGGGACGGCCGTCGACCTGGGCGGCGGCGAGCTCGGCGGCCCGGTCCAGGTCGGCGGCGGGCAGGCCGAGCTCGGCCAGGCTGGCCGGGGCGCCGAGGCGCCGGCCGAGGTCCCAGAGGCCGGTGGCGGCGTCGGCGACGCCCAGGGCGCCGGCCACCCGGGCCATGGCCCGGGGCACGGCCGGGGTGACGAACCCGGCCGAGTACGGCAGCAGCACGGCGTGGACGCCGCCGTGGTCGAGCCCGAAGGCGCCTCCGAGGACGTGGCAGAGCTGGTGGTGGATGCCGGCCCCGGCCGCGGCCAGGGCGGCCCCGGCCAGCCAGGCCCCGCGCAGGGCGCGGGTACGCCCGGCCAGGTCGCCGGGCCGTTCGACCGCCACCGGGAGGCCGGCCGCCAGCGCCCGGATCCCGTCGCCGGCCAGGGCGTCGGCGACCGGGCTGGCGCCCGGCCCGTACAGCGCCTCCACCGCGTGGGCGAGGGCGTTCATGCCGCTGGCCGCGGTGACCGGGGCCGGGAGGGACAGGGTGAGGGCCGGGTCGTAGAGGACGACCCTTGGCCGGACCCGGGGGTCGCGGCCGGTCCGCTTGCGGCCGGCCTCGGTGAGGCCGTAGATGGTGGTCAGCTCGGAGCCGGCGTAGGTGGTGGGCGCGGCCACGATGGGCAGGTCCAGCTCCAGGGCGACCGCCTTGGCCAGGCCGACGGCCGAGCCGCCGCCCACCGCGACCAGGCTGTCGGCCCCGGCGTCGCGGGCCAGCTGCCGGGCCCGCCCGGCGACCTCGACGGGCACGTGCTGCACGACCTCGCCACAGGTGGCGGCGTGGCGGCGGCCGAGCCGCTCGGCGACCTCGTCGGCCACCCGCTTGGAGGCGACCAGCAGCACCCGCTCGGCCCCGAGCCGCTCCAGCTCCCCGCCGAGGCGGTCCAGGGCGCCGGCCCCGAAGACCACCCGGCCGGGCGGCGCCTCGTAGGTGACCACGGCCTCGACCTCGGCCGGGTCGGGGTCGGCGCTCATCCTTCCGGGGCCTCGCGCCGGTAGAACGGGGGCAGGGCGGCGTCGACGTTGACCCAGATGGACTTGGGGTCGGTATAGCCGTGCATGGCCTCGAAGCCCATCTCGCGGCCGTAGCCGGACTCGCCGACCCCGCCGAACGGGGAGCCGGGGTGGACCCGCTTGTAGCTGTTGACCCAGACCATGCCGCTGCGGATGGCGTCGGCGACCCGGTGGGCGCGGCGCAGGTCGCGGGTCCACAGCCCGCCACCGAGCCCGTAGGCGGTGGCGTTCGCCATGGCCACGGCCTCCTCGTCGCCGTCGAAGGTGGCCACGGTGACGAACGGGCCGAAGACCTCCTCGCGGTTGACCCGCAGCTCGGGCCGGGCCCGGACCACGGTCGGCTCGACGTAGCAGCCCCGGGCCAGGGCGGGGTTGTCGGGGGCGCGGCCGCCGGTCAGGACCTCGGCGCCCTCGTCCACCGCCACCTTGACGTAGCCGAGCACCCGCTCCCGGTGCTCGGGGGAGGTGAGCGGCCCCATCTCGGTGGCCGCGTCCAGCGGGTCGCCGAGGCGGATGGAGCGGGCCAGGGCCAGGAAGCGGTCCAGGAACTCCTCGGCGATCCGGTGGTGCAGGAGCAGCCGCGAGCCGGCGATGCAGGCCTGGCCCTGGTTGTGGAAGATGGCGAAGGCGCTGCCCTGGACGGCCGCGGCCAGGTCGGCGTCGTCGAAGACGATGTTGGCCCCCTTGCCGCCGAGCTCCAGCTGGAGGCGCTTGAGGTTGCCGGCCGAGGCCCGCACGATCTGCCGGCCGACCTCGGTCGAGCCGGTGAACGACAGCTTGGCCACCCCGGGGTGCTCGGCCAGGCGGGCCCCGGCGACGTGGCCGAACCCGGGCACGATGTTGACCACCCCCGGCGGGAAGCCGGCCTCGGCGATCAGCTCGGCCACCCGCAGGGTGGTGAGCGGGGTCAGCTCGGCCGGCTTCATGACCACGGTGTTGCCGGCGGCCAGGGCCGGGCCGAGCTTCCAGCTGGTGAACATGAGCGGGAAGTTCCAGGGGACGATCTGGCCGACCACCCCGACCGGCCGGCGGACCACGTAGTTGAGGAAGCCGGTCTCGACCGGGACCACGGTCCCCTCGTACTTGTCGGCCATGCCGCCGAAGTAGCGGAAGGTGGCGGCCGTCCGGGGGACGTCGAGCAGGGTCGAGTGGGCGATCGGGTGGCCGGTGTCCAGGCTCTCCAGCCGGGCCAGCTCGGCCGCGTTGGCCTCGACGGCGTCGGCCAGGCGCAGCAGCAGCCGCCCCCGCTCGCTGGCCGCGGTCCGGCTCCAGGCACCGAACGCCGCCGCGGCCGCGTCCACGGCCCGGTCGACGTCGGCTGGCCGGGCCTCGGCCACCTCGGCCAGCCTTGACAGGTCGTGCGGGTTCAGGACCTCGAAGGTGGCCTGCTCGACCCCGTCGACGAACTCCCCGCCGATGAAGAGCTTGTCCTGCATCCGGCGGACCCGGTGGGCTAGAGGTCGACGGGGTAGGTGGGCAGCTTGCCCGAGGAGATCAGCTCGGGCAGCTCGGCGTCGGCGTTCTCCCAGACCAGCAGCATCGACCGCTTGGGCGAGTAGCCCTGGTGGCGGATGTCGGCCGGCATCGCGCAGACGTCGCCGGCCTGCATGACGACCTTGGCCCGGACGGTGCCGGTGTCGCGGTCCTCCACGTCCCAGATGATCTTGTCGCTGAGCTGGACGAACCATTCCACCCGGTCGTTGCCGTGGATGATCGGCAGGATGTACTCCTCGGTGGTCGGGCAGGCCAGGCTGTCCTTGCAGGCCGCCACCACCGACGGGTTCCAGGTGACGTCCGAGCGCGACAGGTAGGCGAACAGGTTGAACGCGGCCACGTCGCCCTCGAAGCCGGGCTCGGCGTGGATCTCGGGCTCGTCCTGGGGCACGTCGTGGAAGTGGCGGTTGACCGGGTGGCCGGTGTCGTCGCTGCGCAGGCCCTCGTCGCCGGGGACCCCGACCATCCGCTGGGCGGTGACCCGGTGGCGGGTGATGGCGGCCTTGTTGGAGCCGTTCTTGGGCCCGAAGGCGGTGCCGGTCTCGTCCGGGGAGGCGAACGGGTCGAAGCCCTCGTTGGTCCAGTCGTCCAGCATGGCCTCGAAGGTGGCCTTGATGTGGGCGGTCGGGAAGTTCTCGAGGTGGTCGAGCTCGGCCTTGCGCCAGCCGTCGTTGTAGCGGCCGGCGAACAGGTCGACGTCGCCGTAGTGGTTGACCGTGCCGATGACCCCGTCGAAGTTGACGATGCCGTAGAAGAACTCCCAGGCGACGTCGCGCTGGAGCGCCTTGAGGAAGGTGTCGGCGCTCATCACGTGCCGGCCGGTGGGCCAGTTGATGTACACGAAGTAGTCGTCGCGGGCGAACTCGAACTCGCCCAGCCGGAAGCCGAGGTAGCCCTCGGGGTTGCGCTCGGTGGTCTGGACGCTGGACTCGGTCTCGGTGGTGGCCATCGGATGTTCCTCCCTGCCGGCCCGGCGGCGGTGCCCTAGGACGTCTGGATGATGTCGGCCCACTTGTAGACGGTGTCCCGCCCCGCGATCGTCTGCATGAGGATGACGCTGGGGCGGTCGGCGTGGAACTGGTAGGCGGCCCCGGCCGGGAGCAGGGTCATGTGGCCGCGCCCGGCCCTGACCCAGCCCATGGTGGCGCCCTCCGGCTCGCCCTCGACGGCGATCGAGCCCTCGACCTCGGCCGGCGCCCGCTGGCCGTCGCCGAGCTGGCGCAGCCGGACCTCCACCTCCCCGTCCATGACGAGGGCGAACTCGTCGTGGGAGGCGGTCCGCCAGCCGCTGGTGCCCTCGGCCCGGACGGCCTCGAGCACGTACTGGCGGTTCTGGCCGACGGCGA
>DASZON010000298.1:0-3008 GCA_035550755.1 Actinomycetota bacterium
CGGTTCGTCGGGCTCCAGGTGGCCGGGGGCACGGTGATGTCGCCGACCGCGACCGTGCGCCTCAGCCACGACGCCGGGGTGGTCGAGCAGTCGGCCATCGGCGACGGCATGGTCGACGCCGCCTGCGCGGCCATCGCCAAGGCGGTCGGGGTCGAGGCCAGGCTCGTCGAGTTCCACGTGTCGGCGGTCAGCGGCGGCACCGACGCCCTCGGCGACGTGACCGTGCAGGTCGAGTACCAGGGGGTGCGAGTAACCGGGCGCGGCGTGGCCACCGACGTGGTCGAGGCCTCGGCGCGCGCCTACCTGCAGGCCGTCAACAAGCTCGCCCGCAGTACCGAACGGAAGGAAGTGCCGGCATGACCAGGAGACCCAAGCAACAGGCCCACACCGACGAGGCGCATGCCGCCATGGCCCGGGTCTTCGGCGTCAACGTCGAGGCCGAGGGGGCCCCGTGGCCGGCCGCGCCCGAGCCCCCGTCCGAGGAGACCGAGGGCCGGGCCGCCCTCGGCCGCGTCTTCGGCACGGAGGCCTGATCTTGGGCACCCCGAGGGGCTACCGGGTGGCCGTCCTGGCCGGGGACGGGATCGGGCCGGAGGTCGTGGCCGAGGCGCGCAAGGCCGCCGAGGCGGCCGGGGCGCGCTTCGGCTTCGGCCTCGACTGGGTCGACTACGACCTCGGGGCCGACCGCTGGCTGCGCACCGGCGAGGCCCTGCCCGATGCCGTCCTCGACGAGCTGCGCGAGGTCGACGCCATCCTGCTCGGGGCGGTCGGCCGGCCCGACGTCCCCCCCGGGGTGCTGGAGCGGGGGCTGCTGCTCCGGCTCCGCTTCGAGCTCGACCTCTACGTCAACCTCAGGCCGGTGAAGCTGTACCCGGGGGTGAGCTCCCCGCTGGCCGACGTCAAGCCCGACGCCATCGACCTGCTGGTCGTGCGGGAGAACACCGAGGGCGTGTACGTGGGCGCCGGCGGCACCGTCCACCGGGGCGGCCCGGCCGAGGCGGCTACCGAGACCTCGATCGAGACCAGGGCCGGGGTCGACCGGGTGCTGCGGTTCGCGGCGTCCAAGGCCCGCGAGCGGGCCGGCCGGCTCACCCTGGTCCACAAGACCAACGTGCTCGTGCACGCCGGCGACCTCTGGCAGCGGGCGGCGGCGGAGGTCGCCGCCCAGGCCGGGGTCGCCCTCGACTACGCCCACGCCGACGCCGCCTGCCTGTACCTGGTCACCGACCCGGGCCGCTTCGACGTGATCGTCACCGACAACCTGTTCGGCGACATCCTCACCGACCTGGGCGCGGCCATCGCCGGCGGTCTCGGCACCGCCGCCAGCGCCAACCTCAACCCCGACTCGTCCCCCTCCTTGTTCGAACCCGTCCACGGGTCGGCCCCGGACATCGCCGGCACCGGGCGGGCCAACCCGGTCGCCGCCGTGCTCTCGGCCGCCCTGCTCCTGGACCATCTGGGGGAGCGGGAGGCCGCGGCCGCGGTCGAGGCCGGTGCCGTAGCGGCCCTGCCAGGGGCTGCGGGATACTCGACCCAGGCGCTCGGGGACCGGATCGCCACCGCCGTCGCGGGCGGCGGGTCCCCAGACTGACAGGAGGGCGACGATGCCGATCACACCAAGCAGCAAGATCTGGATGGACGGGGAGTACGTGGACTGGGACGACGCCCGCGTCCACGTGCTCACCCCCTCCCTGCACTACGGCTGGGGGGTGTTCGAGGGCATCCGCGCCTACGCCACCGACGCCGGGCCGGCCGTCTTCCGGCTCACCGACCACCTGAAGCGGCTGTACCGCAGCGCCAAGATCTACCACATGGAGCCGCCGGTCTCCCTCGAGGGGGCCGTCAAGGTGACCAAGGACCTGGTCGCCATGAACGAGCTCCCGGCCTGCTACATCCGCCCGCTCGTCTACCTCGGCTACGGCGAGATCGGCCTCAACCCGCTCACCTCCCCGGTCAGCATGGTCATCGCCTGCTGGCCGTGGGGCGCGTACCTGGGCGAGGAGTCGTTCAAGACCGGGGTCCGGGTCAAGTTCAGCTCCTGGCGGCGCCTCGACCCCAACATCATCCCGCCCGCGGCCAAGGCCACCGGCCAGTACATCAACTCCTCGCTGGCCAAGGCCGAAGCGGTGAAGGCCGGCTACGACGAGGCCATCCTCCTCAACCCCAACGGGTACGTGACCGACGGGTCGGGCGAGAACGTCTTCGCCGTCCGCGACGGCATCCTCCACACCCCGCCACTGGCCGCCGGCTGCCTGGCCGGGATCACCCGCGACAGCATCATCGAGATCGCCAGGGACGAGGGCGTCGAGGTGCGCGAGACCGACCTCGTCCGCACCGACCTGTACCTGGCCGACGAGGCCTTCTTCACCGGCACGGCCGCCGAGGTCGTGCCCATCCGGGAGGTGGACGACCGGGTCCTCGGCGACCCGGGCCCGATTACCCGCCGGCTGCAGGAGGTCTTCTCGGCCGCCACCCGTGGCCGCGACGAGCGCTTCCGCGACTGGGTCGAGCCCGTCGCCTGACCACCCGCCGGCCGGAGGCCTCCCTCCTTCGCCGTCCACCGTTCTTCCCGGAGGGAGCCACCCCGTGCTGTCCAACCACGACCACGTCGAGACCTACGACACCACCCTGCGCGACGGCTCGCAGCAGGTCGGCCTCCAGTTCACCGTCGCCGACAAGCTGCGGGTGACCCGCCTGCTCGACGACCTCGGCGTCGACGTCGTCGAGGGCGGCTGGCCAGGGTCCAACCCCAAGGACGCCGAGTACTTCGCCCGCGCGTCCGAGCTGCCCTGGGAGCACGCCACCCTGGCCGCGTTCGGGGCCACCCGCCGCCCCGGCCGCGGGGTCGACGACGACCCCAACCTCGACGCCCTGCTCAACAGCAAGGCCCCGATCGTCACCCTGGTCGGCAAGTCCTGGGACCTGCACGTGACCGAGGCCCTGCGCACCACCCTTGACGAGAACCTGGCCATGGTGGCCGACTCGGTGGCCCACCTGGTGGCCGCGGG
>DASZON010000299.1:0-9042 GCA_035550755.1 Actinomycetota bacterium
CTGGCCTTCCACCACGCCCCGGGGCCGTTCGACCCGGTGCCGCCGTCCAGCTTCCGCTACTACCTGACCCCGCCCCTGCCCGAGTGGGACCCGGAGCGGACCGGGCGCTGGCTGGCCCTGTTCGAGCCCCACATCATGGCCGTCTGCACCCTGCACGAGACCTACCCGGGCCACCACGCCCACGAGCTGCACCTGCGCCGGGCCGGCAGCCGGGTCGCGACCGCCCTGTGGAACGAGATCCTCGGCGAGGGCTGGGCCCACTACTGCGAGGAGGCCGCCTTCGACGCCGGCTTCCGCGCCGGCGACCCCGAGGCCGAGGTCGCCATGCGCACCGACGCCCTCGTCCGGGCGGCCCGCCTGCTGGTCGCCGTGGGCATGCACACCCAGCACATGACCCTCGACGAGGCCACCGCCGAGTTCGAGACCACCGCCGGCCTCGACCCCGACCACGCCCGCCTCGAAGCCGTCCGCGGCACCTGGGACCCCGGCTACTTCGCCTACACCCTCGGCAAGCTCGAGATCCTCGAGCTGCGGGACCGGGTCGGCGCCGGCCTCCGCCGCTTCCACGACGCCCTGCTCGCCAACGGCACCCCGCCCCCGGCGATCGCCGCCCGCCGCCTGCTGCCGCCCGACCCCGCCCCCGCCTGACCGCCTCTCCGGTCAACGGACCAGGCCGAGCGTCGCGATCAGGTCCTCGTGGAGCTCGAACCACACCCTGTGGCAGGAGTCGCGGTCCGTCCCGGTGATCCACGCCGGCTCGTCGCCCGCCCTGGACAGGGCCGTGGCAAAGCGGTGGTGGTAGCCGACGAACCGGTCCAGGCGGGCGGTGAGCCGCGCCTCGACCCCGGCCAGGGCGGTCGCCGGTCCCTGGAGGGTCGTGACCGCCTTGGCCAGGGTCATGGCCGGCTCGCCGACACCCATCGCCGCGAGCTGCCAGGCCGTGCAGACCGCGGCCACGACCTCGTTGAGGGGCAGGAAGTCCCGGTAGACCTCCTCGACCGCCGCGCGGGCGCCGGCGCCGTCGAGCTCGGCGGCCAGCAGCCGCTCGCCCTGGGCCTTGCCGGCCTCGGTCAGCGACCAGCCTCCCTCCCCGGCGAACGAGTGGTGGGCGGCCCAGCCGCGGGCCTGGGCGTCCAGCAGGTGCCCGGCCACCTCGTCCTCGGGGAGCCCGGTGCGCCCGGCGATCCGTGCCGTGTCGCCGTAGCCCAGGGTCCGCACGGCGTGCAGCACCAGCACGTCAGCCGGGGTCTGGTGGCTCATCGGCTGCTCGTCTCGCCGGTCGCGGCGGTGACGGTGCCGGCACCGCCGTCCACGACGACCCGCTGCCCGTCGGCGAGCGTGGTCATGGCGCCGGGGGCGGCCACCACGGCGGGGATGCCGAACTCCCGGGCCACGATCGCGGCGTGCGCGAGCATGCCGCCGACCTCGGTGACCACCGCCGTGGCCCGCGCGAGCAGCGGGGTCCAGGCCGGCGAGGTCGTCCGGCAGACCAGCACGTCCCCGGCGCGGAACCGGTCGACGTCGTCCAGTCCGGTGATGACCCGCACCGGCCCCAGGGTGACGCCGGGGCTGGCCGGCGTGCCCCGCACCAGCACCATGCCCGGCCCGGATGCCACCGGCGCGGCCTCCAGGGGGCTGGTGGTGATCGGCCGGGCCTGCAGGATCCAGACCTTGCCGCCGGCGACGGCCCACTCGACGTCCTGCGGGAGGCCGAACATGGCCTCGATCCGCCGGCCGGTCCTGGCCAGCGCGAGCACCTGCGCCCGGCTGAGCACCGGCGCCTCGGCGGGGCCCGGTCCGGCGACCCGGCCGCCGTCGACGGTCCAGGCCTGGGGGGTGACGGTCCCGTCCACGACCTTGTCGCCCAGCCCGCCGGCGGCCTCGATCACCACCTGGTCGGCGCCGGAGAGCGGGTGCCGGGTGAAGAGCACGCCGGCCGCCTCGGGGTCGACCATGACCTGCACGATCACCGACACGACGGCCCCCGCCGCCTGGCCGGTCCGGGCCGCGTAGCCGAGCACCGCCGGGCCGGCGCCCGAGCCCGCGGAACGACGCACCGCCTCGACGACCTGAGCCGTCGTGGAGGCACCGAGCGTGGTGTCCAGCTGCCCGGCGAACGACGCCTGGCGGCTGTCCTCGGCGGGCGCCGAGGAACGCACCGCGAACGACCCTGGTCCCAGATCGAGCAGGGCCGACTCGAGCTCCCGGACCCAGCCGTCGTCGCCGCCCGGGCCGCCGATCACGAACCCGGCCGGGACGTCGAAGCCGGCGCGCAGCAGCCGCCCGAGGTTGGCGGCCTTGGCCCCACACCGCCCGTCGGCCGCACGCAGCGGGATCAGCACGGCTCAGGCGCCCGTCCCGGGCCCGCGCATCCGCCCCAGCACGCGGTTGCGGCGCTGCTGGGCGGCCTGCGCCGAGCCCAGCTCGAGCGCGTCGGCGATCCGCGGCCAGGTCATCCCGGCGCCGCGCGCGGCGAACAGCAGCCCGGCCTCGGCCTGGTCGAGCTCGGCCCGGGCCGACGCCAGCAGCCGGAGCCCCGCCTCCAGGACCGCCGGGTCGGTCCCCTCGGCGTCCCGGCAGCACCAGGCGACGAACCGCACCAGGTCGCCGTCGGTGGCCGGCTGGCGAGCGGCCTGCCAGGGGCGCCGCTCGAGACCGGCGGCACCGGCCGCGTTGACCACGGCCCTGGCCCGATCGAGGTGCGCCGCATGGTCCTGCTCGTCCGTCGTCATCCCACCACTTCAAACCATCAACAGACTGTTGTCAACAGTTCGTTGATGGCGACCCCGCCCGCTCCCCTACCCTTGGCGCATGCGTGCCGAGACCCACCCGGAGCGGGCGGCCACGGCCGGTGCCCTGGTTCGGGTGGTGCTGGCCGGGGCGTGCTGGGCGTTCGCGGCCGTGCTGGCCAAGTACGCCTTCGAGCGCGGGGTGGCGCCGGTGCGCCTGGCCGAGGCCCGGGTCGCCATCGCCTGCGCGGCCCTGGCGCCGGTGCTGGCCTGGCGGCGGCCGGAGCTGCTGCGGCCCCCGGCGGGGACCTGGCCGGCCCTGGCCGGGTTCGGGGTTAGCGTGGCCGCGGTCAACCTGACCTACTACGTGGCCATCGACCACCTGCCGGTCGGGGTGGCCCTCGCCCTGCAGTACACCGGCCCGGCGATGCTGCTGGCGGCCACCGCCCTGCTGGCCGCCAGCCGGCGCCGGACCGGGCACGAGGTCGGCCGGCTGGCCTGGGTGGCGGCCGGGCTCACGCTGGCCGGGGCGGTGCTGGTCAGCCGGGCCCTGGAGGGGCTGGCGCTGGCCGACCTGGCCGGCCTGGCCGCCGGGCTGGCCTCGGCGGTGCTGTTCGCGACCTATCTGGTCACCGCCGAACGTGCGGGGCGGCGGGGGGCCGAGCCGGCGACCACCCTGCTCTGGGGGTTCCTGGTCGCGGTGGCCATCTGGGCGGTGTTCGTCCCCTGGTGGTCGTGGCCGGTGGCCGCCCTGGCCGACCCCGAGGTGGCCGCCGCCGTGGTCGGGGTCGGCCTGATCGGCACCCTGCTGCCGTTCGCTCTGGCCGTGGGGGCGGTGCGAGTGATCAGCGCCGCCACCGCCGGGATCGCCGCCACCTCGGAGCCGGTGTTCGCCGTCGCCTTCGCCTGGGTGCTGCTCGGCCAGCGCCTCAACCTGGCCCAGCTGGCCGGGGCCGCCCTGGTCGTGGCCGGGGTCGTCCTGGCCCAGCTGGCCAGCCGGGGGGGTCCGGGGGCCTCGAGGCTAGGCCCCCGGAGCGTCACCCGAGGCGCGGCAGGACGTCGCGGGCGACCAGGGTCCCGGCCAGGCACAGGAACGCCACCGCCGACACGGCCGTGAACCAGGCCTGCCCCCGCGACCCGACCAGCCGGTGGGAGCGGGCCACGGTCAGGGCGATCACCGCCTCCAGCCCCGAGGCGACCAGGAACCAGGTCACCGTGAACAGGGCCAGCCCGGCCACGCCCCCTGCCCGCCGGGCCGCCAGCATCGCCGGCGTCCCCGTGGCCAGCCAGAACGTCCAGGTGAGGGGGTTGGCCAGGTTGCCGGCGACCCCCTTCCAGAACGCCCAGCGGCCGTCGGCGTGAAGCCGCCGGTCCTCCCGCCACAGGGCCATGGCGTCGCGGGCCGCCTGCCAGGCCAGCCAGCACAGGAACACCGCCCCCACGGCCCCGACCCACAGCGCCCCCTGCTCGACCGAGCGGATCACCCAGGTGAAGGCCAGGGCCGGCAGGAGCAGGAGCAGGTCGGCCGTGGCCGACCCCAGGATGGCCCGGAAGCTGGCCGCGAACCCGCTGGTCGCGGCCTGCTGGACGATCACCACGAAGATGGGCCCGACGGCCAGGGCCGACCCCACGCCGAGCAGCAGTCCCAGCCAGAGCACCTCGGTCACGCCGGTCATGGTAGTGGTCGGCGTCGGCGACTAAGGTAAGGGTTCGAGAGGACGAACCCCCCCGACCCAGGGAGCCGACGGTGAGCGACCACGAGCGCGAGCAGGTCACCGCGGGAGGGGCGCTGGACCAGCTCCCCGACCCCGACCCCGACGAGACCCGAGAGTGGCTGGACTCCCTCGGCGACGTCGTCGAGCGCGAAGGTCCCGGCCGGGCGCGCTTCCTGCTCCGCCAGGTCCTGGCCCACGCCTCCACCCTCGACGTCGGCCTGCCCCCGCTGCCCTCCAGCGACTACATCAACACCATCCCGGCCTCGGCCGAGCCCGAGTATCCGGGCGACGAGGAGCTGGAGCGGCGGCTGCTGTCGATCGTGCGCTGGAACGCGGCCGCCATCGTCTCGCGGGCCAACCGGCCCGAGCTCGGCGTGGGCGGGCACATGGCCTCCTACGCCTCGGCGGCCGAGCTGTTCGAGGTCGGCTTCAACCACTTCTTCCGGGGCAAGGAGGGCGGGGCCGGCGACCAGATCTTCTTCCAGGGCCACTCCTCCCCTGGGGTGTACGCCCGGGCGTTCCTGGAGGGCCGCCTGACCGAGGCCAACCTTGAGGCCTTCCGGCAGGAGAGCAAGCCCGACGGCCTGTCGTCCTACCCGCACCCGCGGCTGATGCCCGAGTTCTGGGAGTTCCCCACCGTCTCCATGGGCCTCGGCCCCCTCAACGCCATCTACCAGGCCCGCTTCAACCGCTACCTCCAGGACCGGGAGCTGGTCGACACCTCGGGGTCGCGGGTGTGGGCGTTCATCGGCGACGGCGAGATGGACGAGCCCGAGGCCCAGGGCGCCCTGACCGTCGCCGGCCGCGAGCGGCTCGACAACCTGACCTTCGTGCTCAACTGCAACCTGCAGCGCCTCGACGGCCCGGTCCGGGGCAACGGCAAGATCATCCAGGAGATGGAGTCGCTGTTCCGCGGGGCGGGCTGGAACGTCATCAAGGTCGTGTGGGGCCGGCGCTGGGACGACCTGCTGGCCGCCGACGAGACCGGCGAGCTGGTGGCCAAGCTCAACGCCGTCCCCGACGGCGAGTTCCAGACCTTGGCCGCCGAGGACGCCGCCTACATCCGCGAGCACCTGTTCGACACCAAGGGGCTGCGGCGCCTGGTCGACGGGCTGTCCGACAAGGACCTGGTGACCCTGGCCACCGACCGCGGCGGCCACGACCTGGTCAAGGTGCACGCCGCCTACCGGGCCGCGGTCGAGCACAAGGGCCGGCCCACGGTGGTCATCGCCCAGACCATCAAGGGCCGCGGGCTGGGGCGGGAGTTCGAGGCCCGCAACGCCACCCACCAGATGAAGAAGTTCGTCCGCGGCACCCTCAACACCTTCCGCGACCGCCTCGGCATCGACGTGCCCGACGAGGCCCTGGAGAAGGGCTACCCGCCGTTCTACCGGCCCCCCGAGGACTCCGAGCTCCAGAAGTACCTGCTGGAGCGGCGCCAGGCCCTCGGCGGCCCGGTGCCGACCCGGGTCGACCGCTCGGGCCCGCTCGACCTGCCCGAGAAGGAGCTGTACGGACAGCTCAAGAAGGGCTCGGGCAAGCAGGAGGTCGCCACCACCATGGCCCTGGTCCGCCTGATCAGGGACCTGCTGCGCAACAAGGACGTGGGCCAGCGGATCGTGCCCATCATCCCCGACGAGGCCCGCACCTTCGGGATGGACTCCTTCTTCCCCAACCTCAAGATCTACTCGGCCCGGGGCATGAACTACGACGCCGTCGACCGCGACCTGGTGCTCTCCTACAAGGAGGACAAGAAGGGCCAGATCCTGCACGAGGGCATCACCGAGGCCGGGGCCATGGGGTCGTTCTCGGCCGCCGGGTCCAGCCATGCCACCTTCGGCGAGCCGATGATCCCGCTCTACATCTTCTACTCGATGTTCGGGTTCCAGCGGACCGGCGACTCGATGTGGAGCGCCGCCGACCAGCGCTGCCGCGGCTTCCTGATCGGGGCCACGGCCGGGCGCACCACCCTGAACGGCGAGGGCCTCCAGCACCAGGACGGCCACTCGGCCATGGTCGCCACCACCAACCCGGCGTGCGTGGCCTTCGACCCGAGCTTCGCCTTCGAGATCCCGGTGATCGTCGAGGACGCCCTGCGCCGCATGTACGGCCCCGAGCCCGAGGACGTCTTCTACTACCTGACCGTCTACAACGAGCCGTCCGTGCAGCCGCCCATGCCCGAGGGCCTGGACGAGCAGCTCATCCTCGATGGCCTGTACCGCTACCAGCCCGCCGAGGGCCGCAAGGGGCTGCGGGCCCAGATCGTGACCTCCGGCAGCGCCATGCCGATGGCCCTGGGGGCGGCCCGGCTGCTGGCCGAGGACTGGGACGTCGGCGCCGACGTGTGGAGCGCCCCCGGATGGCAGCGGCTGCGCCAGGACGCCCTGGCATGCGACGAGTGGAACCGCCTGCACCCGACCGAGGACCCGCGGGTCCCTCTCGTCCACCGCACCTTCGCCGAGGTCGAGGGCCCGATCGTGGCCGTCAGCGACTGGATGAAGCTGGTCCCCGACCAGATCTCCCGCTGGGTCCCGCGCCCCTACACCATCCTCGGCACCGACGGCTTCGGCCGCTCCGACACCCGCCCCGCCCTGCGCCGCCACTTCAAGATCGATGCCGAGAACATCGCCGTGGCCGTCCTCCAGGAGCTCGCCCTCGCCGGCGACCTCGACCGCGAGAAGGTCGCCGAGGCCATCAAGCGCTACGACCTCGACCCCGACGCCACCACCGAGGTGCCGTAGCGGGGCGCGGGTCGCAGCTAGGGCCAGGCATGCACGGTCGAGGGTTGGCCGCGGTCCCGGCAGCCGGAGCCGAAGCCGGGCTCGGTCGGGGACGGGTCGAGCCCGGGAACGGTGATGCTCCCGACGCCGTCGGCGCTCACCCGCAGGGTGGCTCGAGGCAGTCCGCGGTTGCACCACTCATCCCAGATGAACCGCCACATCGGGGTCACACCGATCACCCATGAGCCGGATTCGCGCGGCAGCCCGCCGATCGGCAGGTCCATCTCCAGGAGCATGCTGGCCGGGTTCCCCTGGACGGGCAGGAGCCGGCCGGCGGCGTCCTCGACGGCCAGGCGGACGGTGGTCCGGAGGTGACAGCGAGCGCCTTGGAGGTGCTGGACCCCGCCCTGGATGGCGGTCCCCTGCTCGCCCCTCGGCCCGGCGTACTCCTCCGGCCAGACCAGCTGCCACTGACCGGGCTGACAGGCCGGCAGGCTGACGTCCCCGGTGGACGGGGCGGTCGGCTGCGGCTGGGCGAGCGTCGTCACGATCGTCGCCACCACCAGGTGGTAGCGGTCCCACAACCAGGTGTCGGCCGTCGACAGGTCGACCCGGACGCTGCGCGGGAGGCAGCGCTGGAGGTCGTTCAGGCACGGCCGGCCCCAGTCGACCGACCAGGTCGTGCGTTGATAGCGGTCGCCGGTGTCGTCGGCGCGCAGGTAGGCCTGGCCTCCGGGCAGCCGGCCAAGGCTGGTCGTGCCGAACCAGTCCTCGCCAACCCAGAAGCGCCGGCCGCTGGTGAGGTACACAAGGTTGCGCTGCCGTTCGGGGGCGCCGACCAGCTCAGGCGGGACCAGGCGGTAGGTTCCCGGCGCCTCCCTCGCGTCGGGCTGCTCCACCCGCCAGTCCGGTGGGTACCGGAAGCGGAGGTTGTCGGCGGTGTCGGTGAAGGTCACCCAGCCGTCGGTGGGCACCGTGGACGGGAGCGGGCGGTCCCGGTCCGGCCGCCGGACGGCGGCCAGGCCGATCACCGCCGCCAGGACCAGGACCACCGCGACCGCGCCGGCCAGCACCGGGCGGCGGCGGCGCCGCCGGCGAACCGAGTCGAGGGGGGCCCGGCGGGGTGGGGGCTCGGTGGCGGCGGCGTCGGCGAGGACGCGGCGGACCCGGTCTTCGATGCTCATGGGTCGGCCTCCGTCCTCGCGGTGCTGGTCAAGCGCTCGTCGGCGTAGATGGGGCCGAGGCGGTCGCGGAGGCGGGCCAGGCCGCGGTGGGTCCAGGACTTGACCGTGCCGACCGGAACGCCGAGCTGGCGGGCGACCTCGGCCTCGGGTAGGTCCACGTAGTAGCGGAGCACGATCGCGGTCCGCTGGCGGGCCGGCAACCCCTGGAGGGCCTGCCAGACGACCAGGTCGTCGCCGCCGAAGTCGGGCTGAGAGCGCTCCTCGGAGCGGCTGGCCAGGCGGTGGCGGGCCTCGACCACGGCCCGGCGCAGCAGCGAGCGGTGGCGGTTGAGCAGGACCTTGCGGGCGAAGGCGACCGGACGGTCGTAGCCGCGGACCCGTGGCCAGGCCGCCCAGGTGCGGGCCATCGCCTCCTGGGCGAGATCCTCGGCCTGGTCCCAGTCGCCGGTGAGCAGGAACCCGACCCGCCGCAGGGGCCAGAACTCGCCGGCGAAGAACTCGCGGAAGTCCGGATCGTCGCGCGCCATACCCGTCTAGACGCGGCCGGCCCCGACGGGGTTGCGGCCGATCAGGCGGGGAGCTGAGCGACCTGCTCGACCGACCAGGGGCTGAGGGCCCAGGGGGCGGTGGTGGCGACGGCCCGGAACGCCGGCCAGGGGACCCAGCGCCACTCGGCCACCTCCTCGGGGTCGGG
>DASZON010000300.1:0-3876 GCA_035550755.1 Actinomycetota bacterium
GCCATCACCCGCGAGTCGATGCAGCTCAACGCGGCCATGAACACCACCATGAACGAGCGCTTCAACGTCGCCGGGGCGCTGCTGGTGATGCTGTTCGGCCGCCGCGACCGGGAGCTGGCCGGCTTCGCCGACAAGGCCGCCGGGGTGCGCGACATCGGGGTCCGCTCCGCCCTCTACGGCCAGACCTTCTTCGTCGTGCTCGGCCTGGTCGGCGCCGTCGGCACGGCCGCCGTCTACTGGTTCGGGGCCCGGCAGGTGCTGGACGGCCAGCTGCAGGCCGGTGACGTGGTCGCCCTGGCCGCCCTGGTCACCCAGGTCTACGGTCCTCTCACGGCCCTGACCAACGCCCGCGTGGACATCATGACCGCGTTCGTGTCCTTCGAGCGGGTGTTCGAGGTGCTCGACTTCGAGAGCCCCATCCGCGACCGGCCCGGCGCGGTCCCGCTCGAGCACCCGGCCGGGCGGATCGAGTTCGACCACGTCGGCTTCCGCTACCCGACGGCCGACGAGTCGACCATCGCCAGCCTCACCGGCGGGGCGGCCGCGGTCGGCGTGGCCGCCGGCGAGCCGGTCCTGCGCGACGTCAGCTTCGCCGTCCGCCCCGGCGAGCTGGTCGCCCTGGTCGGCCCGTCCGGGGCCGGCAAGACCACCACCGCCATGCTGGTCGCGCGGATCTACGACGTCAGCGAGGGCGCGGTCCGGGTCGACGGCGTCGACGTGCGCGACCTGCAGCTGGAGAGCCTGCGGGCCGCCATCGGCCTGGTCGCCCAGGACCCGCACCTGTTCCACGACACCATCCTGGCCAACCTGCGCTACGCCCAGCCCGACGCCACCCTGGAGCAGATCGAGGACGCCTGCCGGGCGGCCCGGATCCTGGACCTGATCGAGGGCCTGCCCGAGCAGTGGGAGACGGTGGTCGGCGAGCGCGGCTACCGGCTGTCGGGCGGGGAGAAGCAGCGCCTGGCCATCGCCCGGCTGCTGCTGGCCGACCCGGCCATCGTCATCCTCGACGAGGCCACCGCCCACCTCGACTCGGAGTCCGAGGTCCACATCCAGGAGGCCCTGGCCGCCGCCCTCCAGGGCCGGACCAGCCTGGTCATCGCCCACCGGCTGTCGACCATCGTCAACGCCGACCGCATCCTGGTCGTCGAGGACGGCCGGATCGTCCAGCAGGGCGCCCACGCCGAGCTGCTGGCCGCCGGCGGCCTCTACGCCGACCTGTACCGGACCCAGTTCGGCCGCGCCCCGGCCCTGCCGGCGGCCGGCGGCGAGCCGGTCACCCGCGCGGCGACGGCCTGACGTGGCCGGCGACGACGCGGCGGCCGGCCCCGGTTCCCTGTTCCAGGGGTACATCTTCGACCTCGACGGCACCGTCTACCTGGGTGACGAGCTGCTCCCGGGGGCGGCCCGGCTGCTGGCGCGGCTGCGCGAGCTCGACCGGCGGGTCGCCTTCGTCTCCAACAACCCGACCCGCGACCAGGCGATGTACGTGGACAAGCTGCGCCGCCTCGGGGTCCAGGTGTCGGAGCCGGAGGTCCTCAACACCGTGGTCACCATGACCAGCTGGCTGGTCCGCCACCACCCGGACGCGACCGTGTTCCCGATCGCCGAGGAGCCGCTGCGCCGGGCCCTGGCCTCGGCCGGGATCAGGATGTCGGACCGCCCCGAGGAGATCGACATCGTCGTGGCCAGCTACGACCGCGGCTTCGACTACCGCAAGCTCCAGATCGCCTTCGACGCCATCTGGTTCCACCGCCGGGCCCGGCTGGTCACCACCAACCCGGACCGCTACTGCCCGTTCCCTGGTGGCCGGGGCGAGCCCGACGCCGGCGCGATCGTGGCCGCCATCGAGGCCTGCACGGGCGCCACCTGCGAGGTCAACGCGGGCAAGCCCGACCCGCTGATGCTGGAGGCGGCGATGGACCTGCTCGGCCTTGCCGCCGGCGACTGCGTCATGGTCGGGGACCGGCTCGCCACCGACATCCGCATGGCCCGGGCCGCCGGGATGGCCTCGGCCCTGGTCCTGACCGGCGACACCACCGAGGTGGCCCTGGCCGCGGCGCCGGAGGAGGACCGGCCGACCTGGGTCCTGGAGCGGATCGACCGGCTCCTGCCGCCCTCGGCGTGGGCGGCGGGCTGACCGGGGGTGGCAGACTTCCCCCCTGACGGTGGGTCGAGCGGTGGGAGGCGCATGAGCGGGAACCAGGACCGGCGGGGGGCGTTCGAGCACTGCTTCGGCGGGCTGGCCGCGATCGGCCGGGACCCGGGTGGCGGGTGGACGCGGCTGGCCTGGACCGAGGAGGACCGGGCGGCCCGGGCCTGGTTCGAGGCCCAGGCCGCTGACCGGGGCCTGACCGTTGAGCGGGACTCCGCCGGGAACCTCTGGGCCTGGTGGGGCGGCCCCTCGACCGATGCCGGGGCCGAGGGGCAGGTGGTGGCGGTCGGGAGCCACCTGGACACGGTCCGCGGTGGCGGGGCCTACGACGGCGCCCTCGGGGTGGTCAGCGCCCTGCTGGCCGTGGGCGAGCTGATCATGCGGGGGGTCGAGCCGCGGCGGCCGTTGGCGGTGGTGGCGTTCGCCGACGAGGAGGGTGGGCGGTTCGGGGTACCGCTGTTCGGCAGCCGGGTCCTGACCGGGGCGCTCGCCCCGGCCGACCTGCTGGAGCGGGTCGACGAGCACGGGACCAGCGTGGCCGGGGCGCTGGCCGCCGCCGGGATCGACCCGGAGGGGTTCGGGCCCGACCCGGCGCGGGTGGGTCGGCTGGCCGCGTTCGTCGAGCTCCACGTCGAGCAGGGCCGCGGCCTGGCCGACCTGGGCCAGCCGGTCGCCCTGGCCACCGCCATGTGGCCGCACGGGCGCTGGCGGCTCACCCTCAGCGGCGAGGCCAACCATGCCGGAACGACCCGGCTGGCCGACCGGCGCGACCCGATGCTCGGGCTGGCCGCGGCCGTCCTGGCGGCCAGGGCGGCCGCCACCGAGCTGGAGGCGGTGGCCACCGTCGGCCGGGTGCTGGTCGAGCCGAACTCGGCCAACTCGGTCCCCGAGCGGGTGTCGGCCTGGCTGGACGCCCGCTCGGGCGAGGACCAGCGGCTCGACTGGCTCCTGGCCGCCTTCGAGGCCGCGGTCGAGGACGCCGCCGGCCGCAACGGCCTCACGGCCGAGCTGGCCGGCGAGTCGCGCAGCCCGGGGGTCGAGTTCGACCGTGCCCTGACCGACCGCCTCGACGCCCGCCTGCGGGCCTCGGGCCTGGAACCGCCGCGGCTGCCGACCGCCGCCGGCCACGACGCCGGCGCCCTGGCCGCCGCCGCCGTCCCCACGGCCATGCTGTTCGTCCGCAACCCCACCGGCACCAGCCACAGCCCGGCCGAGACGGCCGAGGTCGACGACTGCCTGGTCGGGGTCGAGGCCCTGGCCGCGGTGATCGAGGAGCTGGCGTGCCGCTGAGAGCGCGGCGGTGAGCGCCTGGCACGCCGAGCTGGCCTGGCTCGGACCGGACCACGGGGTCGCCGAGCGGGTCCTCATCGAGATCGAGGGGGAGCGGATCGCGGCGGTGCGCGAGGGCGTCGACCCGCCGCCGGGAGCATCCCGGCTGGCCGGGATCACCGTCCCCGGGCTGGCCAACGGCCACTCGCACGCCTTCCACCGGGCCCTGCGGGGCCGAACCCACCGCCAGGGGGGCGACTTCTGGAGCTGGCGGGAGCTGATGTACCAGGTGGCCGGGGTCCTCGACCCCGACGGCTACCTGGAGCTGGCCACGGCCGCCTACGCCGAGATGGCCCTGGCCGGGATCACCGCCGTGGGGGAGTTCCACTACCTGCACCACGACCCGGCCGGCCGGCCCTACGCCGACCCGAACGCGATGGGCGAGGCGCTGG
>DASZON010000301.1:0-1512 GCA_035550755.1 Actinomycetota bacterium
GTCCTGCTCGACGAGTACCAGGACACCAACGTCGCCCAGCGCCGCCTCATGCAGCGCATCTGCCCCCCCGGCGCCTCGATCATGGCCGTCGGCGACGCCCGCCAGGCGATCTACGCCTTCCGCGGCGCCACCATGTACAACCTGCTGTCGTTCGCCGACCACTTCCCACCCACCCCCGACCCGGCCCCACCCGCCGCCTCGTCGCCTCCGCCCGCCCCGGACCCGGCGACGTCCGAGCTGGCGGCGACGCCGCCGGTCCTCGGTGGCGAGGACCCGGCGACGTCCGAGGAGGCGGCGACGCCGCCGGTTCCCGGCGCCCGGGACCCGGCGACCCGGGTGCCGCCGCTCACCCTGGTCCCCGGCCCGGCGGCGACCGGCGGGCCCGAGGTCGTGCCGCTGCCCGCCCGGGAGCGCCCGGCCGCGCTGGCCGGGGAGCCGTTGCCGCTGTCGACCAACTTCCGGTCGGGCCCCCGGATCCTCGCCCTGGCCAACTCGATCATCGACCGGATCCCGGAGGCGCGGCGCGGCGGCACCTCGCTGGTGGCCAGGCCCGGGGCCGCCGCCGGCGAGGTCCGGGCGGCCCTGCTGTCCGACCAGTTCGCCGAGGCCGTCTTCGTCGCCGACCAGATCGTCCGTGCCCACGAGGCCGGGCTGCCCGACGGCACCTGGCCGGCGTGGCGAGACGTCGCCGTCCTGGTCCGCTCCAAGCGGCTCCTCGGCCCGCTCCGCGAGGCGCTGGAGCAGCGCGGCGTCCCCGTCGAGGTCGTCGGCCTGTCCGGCCTCCTGGAGACCCCCGAGATCGTCGACCTCGTCTCCACCCTGCGCGTGGTCGCTGACCCGGGCGCCAACGTCGCCCTGGCCCGCCTCCTGCTCGGGCCCCGCTGGCGGATCGGCCACCGGCACCTGGTCCGGCTCGCCCGCTGGGCCTCCCGGCACAACTGGGGCCTCAAGGACGAGCTCCCCGGCGAGGACCCCGACCCCGGCGACGTGAGCTTCGCCCTCGCCGAGGCCCTCGACCACCTGGATGAGGTCGAGGGGCTGGACGAGGAGGCCCGCACCCGGCTCGACGACTTCCGGGAGGAGCTGCGCGAGCTGCGCACGGCCGCCCGCGGGCCTCTGCTCGACCTGGTCCAGACCATCCTGGAACGCACCGGCGTCTGGGCCGAGCTCGAGGCGTCGAGCGACCGGCGGGCCACGACCGCCCGCCAGAACCTGGCCACCTTCCTGGACCGGGTGGCGGCGTTCGCCCCCGTCCAGGGGGACCCGTCCCTGGCCGCGTTCCTGGTCTACCTGGACGCGGTCGACGACGCCTCCGAGCCGGTCGAGGCGGTGCAGCCGGCCCCGGCCGACTCGGTCAAGCTGATGACCGTGCACATGGCCAAGGGGCTGGAGTTCCCCATGGTCGCGGTGGTCGGCCTCTCGGCCGGCACCGGCAAGGACGGGTCGCCCAGGTACGGGATCTTCCCCGACGCCCGGGTCGCCGACCCCCGGCGCGCCCAGGGCTTCCCCTAC
>DASZON010000302.1:0-2293 GCA_035550755.1 Actinomycetota bacterium
TAGCGGCGCTCGACCCGGTGGGCGGCCAGGTCGCGGGCCAGGGCCAGGTGGGTGGGGTCGTCCTTGGCCACCAGCAGGAGGCCGGAGGTGTCCTTGTCGAGGCGGTGGACGATGCCGGGGCGGTCGGCGGCGCCCCCGCCGGCCGACAGGCTGGTCCCGGGGCGGCCCAGGAGGGCGTTGACCAGGGTGCCGGTCCGGTGGCCGGGGCCGGGGTGGACGACCAGGCCGGCCGGCTTGGCCACCACCAGCAGGTGGTCGTCCTCGAAGCGGACGGCCAGGGGGTGGTCCTCGGCCACCGGGGCCCCGGCCGGCGGGTCGGGCGGCCGGGCCCAGGCCAGGCGCTCGCCACCGTGCAGGCGGTGCGACTTGGACCGCGGCCGGCCGTCCACCAGGACCAGGCCGTCGCCGGCCCAGCGGGCCGCCTGGGCCCGGGAGGTCCCGGCCAGCTCGGCCACCACCTCGTCGAGGCGCCGCCCGGCCGCCTCGGGCCCCACCGCGGCCTCGTCCGCCCGATCCACCGGGGGACCCCCCCGGCTGGCCGGAGGGGTCAAGCGCGGTCGGAGTCGGCCGGCGTCTCCTCGTCGGCGTCGCGCTCGGACCGGCCGAGCAGGAGCGCCAGCAGGATCCCGCCGACGACCACGCACGAGTCGGCCAGGTTGAACACCGGCCAGATCCCGACCTTGATGAAGTCGACGACCTCGCCCCGCAGCAGCCCCTCGCCCCGGAGCAGCCGGTCGGTCAGGTTGCCGAGCGCCCCGCCGAGGATCAGGCCCAGCACGACCAGCATGGACAGCGGCTGGGCGCGGCGGGAGGCGTAGACGATCCCGCCGACGATCACCATCGCCATGATCCCGAAGAACAACGGGGCCCCGGTGAGCAGCGAGAACGCCCCGCCGGAGTTGGTGGTGTAGCGCAGCTGCACGAAGCTGCCGACGAGGTCGACCGGCGGGCGACCGGCCAGGTTGCTGACGACCAGGTGCTTGGTGAGCTGGTCGAGGGCGAGCACGGCGGCAGCGGTGCCGTAGATGGCCAGCACCCGCCTGGTCCGCGCCTGCGAGGCCACGGTCAGCGCGGCCGGACCCGCGCGCGGGCGTCGGCCAGGCACAGGGTCGCGTAGGGCAGGGCGTCGAGCCGCTCGGCCTCGATGGGCGCGCCGCAGGCCTCGCAGCGCCCGAACCCGCCGGCGTCGATCCGGGCCAGGGCGTGCTCCACCTTCTCGATCAGGTCCCGGGCGTTGCCGGCCAGCGACAGGTCGCGCTCGCGGGCGAAGGTGAAGCTGCCGGTGTCGGCGAACTCCTCGTCGAAGCCGACCTCGCCGGTGGCCTCGGCCAGGCTGGCCCCGGTCGACTCCTCGAGGTCGGCCCGCTGGCCCTCCAGCTCGGCCAGCTCGGCCTCCAGCCGTCTCCGGTAGGCCTGGAGGTCACGCTTGGTGACGAGCGAGCGATGGCCGCGGGCCCGCGGCGCCAGCTCGGCCCGGGTCACGGCTCCAGGGGACTGCTTGCGTGCCATGGCGTCCTCCGACGACGGCCCTATCCGATTGCCTGCCCGGGGTAGACTGACGATACAGGCAATGACGGGAACGAGTAGGGGGCGGCACGGCCGCCAGCGAGCCGGGGATGGTGGAAGCCCGGCGGCACGGCCCCTCGCGAAGATCCTCCCCGAGCCGCTGCCCGAACGGCGCCACCCGCGCCCAGTAGGCGCAGCCGGGTCAGCCCGTGACAGCTGAGCGGCCATCCGGCCCGCCGGGCGGCCGATGAGCGGTCGGCAGCCGTGAGGCCGCCGGCACGAGGGGTGGTACCGCGGGGCCCCGGCCTCGTCCCTTCGCCGATCGAGCCAGGTTCGACGACGACGCGAAGGAGACGGCAGCCGAGATGGGCCAGTTCCCCGAGGTCGACCCCAACCTCGACCTCCCCGCGCTGGATGCCCGCATCCTGCAGCTGTGGCGCGACCGCAAGGTCTTCCAGCGCTCGGTCGACCAGCGTGTCGGGGCCGAGCCGTACGTGTTCTACGAGGGCCCGCCGACGGCCAACGGCCGCCCGGGCGTCCACCACGTCCTCGCGCGCGTCTTCAAGGACATCTACCCGCGCTTCAAGACGATGCGGGGCCACCTGGTGGAGCGCAAGGGCGGCTGGGACTGCCACGGCCTGCCCGTCGAGATCACCGTCGAGCAGCAGCTCGGTCTCAACAACAAGCACGAGATCGAGGAGTACGGCATCGCGGAGTTCAACGCGAAGTGCCGCGAGTCGGTGCTCGAGTTCCTCGAGGACTGGAAGGCGCTCACCGAGCGGATCGG
>DASZON010000303.1:0-2975 GCA_035550755.1 Actinomycetota bacterium
CAGCCAGCCCTGGCCGTAGGGGTCGGAGTTGATCATCTCGGGGCTCTTGTCCAGCTCGTCGTTCCGCTCGACGATCGTGCCCGTGACCGGGCTGTAGATGTCGGAGACCGACTTGGTGGACTCGACCTCGCCGAAGGTCTCGCCGCCGGTGACGGCCGTCCCGACCGCCGGGATGTCGACGTAGACGATGTCGCCGAGGGCGTCCTGGGCGTAGTGGGTGATCCCGATGGTGGCCCGGTCGCCCTCGGCCCGGGCCCATTCGTGCTCGCTCGTGTACTTGAGGTCGTCGGGGTACATCGTTGTCCCTCCAGAGGTGGTCACCGCCGGCCGCGGCTAGGGCCGGGCCGCTGGTAGCCAAGCACAGCCGTGCCCACCATGCCAGAAGGACGAACTGCGTACCCCCGGGCGCTCAGGCGCCGGCGCCCGCCCCCGGCCTGGCTGGCTCCTTGGGGCCGGTGCCGCGGCGGACGACCCGGATCCAGGGGCTGTAGTTGGAGACGAAGCTGTCGCGGCGGACCACCGTGCCGCCCTTGGTCACGGTGCGCGAGACGGTGACGTCGAACCCCGAGGACCCGGCCTCCTCCACGACCTCCTCGCCCTTGGGCAGGGTCGGGTCGTCCTTGTACTTGGTCGGCGGGGCGCGGAAGTTGCTGGCGGCCGAGGTGCTGGAGGTCACCTTGTAGCTCCTGGAGGTCGACCAGAAGGTGAAGGTCAGCGTGGACGGGGTGGCCCGGCTGGTGATGTAGATGCCGTACGGCGAGTCGTTGCGGAACTTGAGGTCGGTGCCCGGCCAGTCGAGGGTGGCGTCCCGGCCCATCGGGTAGTGGCTGATGTGCAGGCTGTGGTTGCGCCGCTCGATCACGGGCAGGCCGGCGAAGAAGGCGGTGTTGAACATGGTGGTGCCGGCCTGGCAGACCCCGCCGCCGAGCCCGTCGACGATCTCGCCGTTCTGGATCACGTGGGCGGTGCGGTAGCCCTTGGCGGCGGTGCGCTGGCCGGTGGCGGCGTTCATCGAGAACACCTCGCCCGGGCGGACGAGGCGTCCGTGGACGGCGGCGGCGATCAGGCTGATGTTGTGGACCCGGGGGACGTCGCCGGCGTTGAAGGTGGTCGTGAAGGTCGACATGACCTCCGTGACGCCCAGGGCCTTGGCCTCCTTGGTGGTCAGCTCGGGCTGGGTGGCCTTGGTGGGCAGGACCACCGACCGGTCAGGCTCGCCGCCGGCGGCGAGGACGGCCGCGGCCGCCTTGGCGGCGACGACCTCGAGCCCGTCCGCTCCGGGGAGGATCCGGACCGTGGAGCCGGTCGGCTGGAAGCGGGCGTCCTTCGGCTCGGTGTAGGCGAAGGGGGCGTCGCGCCGGAGCAGCCGGTCCAGACCGGCCGGGTCGAAGCTCAGGTGGAGCTGGCCGGCGGCCACCCGGGCGCGGACGAGGGGGGCCAGGTCGGCCGGGCCCAGCCGGGCCGACCCCCCGCCGGCGGTCACCTCGACCGGCGACTTCAGCAGGCTGGCCGCCCGGTCGGCGGCCGCCTGGGCGGCCTCGGATCCGACGGTCGGGGGCCGCTCGGTGATCGGCAGGTCGACCGCCGCCGCGGCCGGGGCCGCCGCCGCGCCCAGCAGCGCCGCCGCCGCCCCGGCCCGGTCGACCGCCCGCCCCGGCCGCCCCGCGACCACCTCCACGGCCACCGCGCCGGCGGCCTGGGTGGTGGCGGCGCCCGCGGTGGTCCGGGCGCCGGCGGCGCCCGCCGCGCCGGCGGCCAGGGTGCGGCCGCCGACCCGCAGGGTGGGCTCGCGGACCTCGCTGCCCACCTTCGTCTCCAGGGCGGCCAGTTGCCGGTCGAGCCGGGGGCGGGCCAGGCTCGCCTTCCAGGGCACGTCGATGCTGGTGAACCAGCCCTTGAAGCGGCCGAGGTCGAAGGGCCCGCCGCGGCCCGCGGCCATGGCGGCGGCCACGGTCGCCGGCACGTCCAGCTCGACCCCGGCCCGCGACCTGGGCAGGCGCAGGCTGGCGTCCCCGGCCCGGAGGGTCAGGGGCGAGGCCTGGAGGTCCCGGGCCGCCGCCTGCAGCCGCTCGGTGGCGGCCGCCCTGTCCAGGCCCGACAGCTCGACCCCGCCGACCCGGACCCCGCGGCGAACCTCGCCGGCGGCGGCGACCTCGTGGACGGCGAGCAGGCCGGCGGCCAGCACGAGCGCGAGCAGCCCGGCCAGGACGGGCCGCGGCACCCGGCCCAGTGGGCCGAGGGCGGCGGCCAGCCGTTCCGGCAGCCAGCGGGGACGGGCCGACGGCTGGGGCTCGACGGGCGGGTCGGCGACCGAGATGGTTGGCTCCTTATGGCATGCCGTCCGGGTAGCCGGACGTGCGACGCCGGGCCGAGAGCACGGGGGAAGCGGCCCAGGCGAACGGGAAGCCTACGGCCCTGACGGCCTGCGGGCAAGCCCATCCCGGCGCACTCGGGACAACTCGCTCACTCCAGCTCGGCGGCCCGGCGGACCAGCGCCTCGTACTCGTCGGCCAGGGCCTCGGCGGAAGCCTGGTCGCCGGCCTCGGCCCACAGGTGGGTGACCGGCTCGACCGTGTCCGGGATGATCAGCGCCCAGTCGTCGTCCCAGGGCCTGCCCTCGCCCGCCCCGCCGGGCTCCGCGGGCGCGCCGGGGGACCACCCGGGCCCGCCGGGCTCCCCAGGGCTCTCCGGGCCCGATGCCCCGCCGGGAGCTCCCGGCGGGTGGAACACCTTGATGCCGTCGGTGTCGTCGACCCGCCGGCCCTTGACCGCCTCGGCGAGCTGGCGCATGACGGCGCCCTTGCGCTCCCAGGGGGTCGGGACCCGGCGCTGCACGGTCGCCGGCTCGGGCAGCGCGTCCACGGCCAGGCCCAGGGTGGTGTCGTGGACCGCCAGCAGCTCCAGCAGCTTGCCGAACGACAGCAGCCCGTCGTAGGCGGGATGCAGCACCGGGAAGACGTAGCCGCCGCTCTCGG
>DASZON010000304.1:0-2343 GCA_035550755.1 Actinomycetota bacterium
CGCGATCGACGACCCGGTGCCGTTCCTGGAGGAGCTGTTCCGGGCCCGCCACGAGCTGCTGGTGGTCCGGACCATGGCCGCCCTCAGCCGCGAGATCTACAGCCGCATGCTGACCCTGGAGCGCTACGTCCCCGGCGCCTCGGAGTCGCTCGTGGCCGACCTGGCCGACCAGTTCGCCCGGGTCAGCGGCCTGGCCGACGGCCAGAAGGACTTCCTCCAGGGCGTGATCGAGTTCTACCAGACGCGCACCGAGACCAAGATGACCATCGCCGCCGAGCGGCTGGCCGTGATCGCCGCCGTGACCCTGCCGATCACCGCCCTGTCGTCGATCTACGGGATGAACGTGATCGTCAACGACTCCACCCACCTCGGGCAGCTGGCCGTGGTCCTGGCGGTGATGGCGGTGATGTCGGCGCTGCTGCTGCGCTGGACCAAACGGCAGGGGTGGTGGTAGCGCCCGTGCCCGACGTCCTCTACCGCGGCTGCGCCCTGGTCGACCACGCCACCCGCTCGCTCGCCCCGGACATGGCCGTGCTGGTCGCCGGGGGGCGGATCGGCTGGCTGGGCCCGTCCGGCGACGCCCCCGACCCGGGGCCCGGTGTCGAGCTGGTCGACGCCGGCGGGACGACCGCGGTCGCCGGCATGGTCGACGCCCACAGCCACCTCACCCTGCCGGGCGGGTCCCACTGGATCGACCGGGCCGCCGACCCCACCGACCGGCTCCTGGCCGCCGCCGAGGACAACGCCCGGCTGCTCCGGCAGGCCGGGGTGCGCTGGGCCCGCGACGTGGGCGCGCCGGTCCGGGACGGCCGCGCCCTCAACCTGACCGTCCGCGACCGCTGGCGGGGCCGCCCCGGCTACCCGTACGTGCGGGCCGCCGGCGGCTGGCTGGCCCGGGCCGGCAGCCTCCCCGCCCAGCTCCCGGTCGAGGTCGCCGACGGGGACGGGCTCCTGGCCGCCGCCCTCGGCCAGCTCGACGACGGTGCCGACCTGGTCAAGCTGTACATGGACGGGCCCGACCGCGACACCTCGCCGTTCACCGCCGACGAGGTCCGCCGCACGGTCGAGGCCGTCCACGCCCGCGGGGCCACGGTGACCGCCCACAGCTCGCTGCTAGGTGGGGCCCAGGCGGCTGTGACCGGCGGGGTGGACGCGATCGAGCACGGCTTCCGGCTCGACGGCGACGTCGCCCGGGCCATGGCCGCCCAGGGGACGGCCCTGGTGGCGACCCTGGCGGTGATGGAGTCCTGGGAGACCTTCGCCACCACCACCCGGCTGCCCCGCTTCGCCTCGCCCGACGGCCGCGCCGCCCTGGCCGAGCGCCGGGCCGCCGCCCACGAGTCGGTACGGCTCGCCCACGCCGCCGGGGTGCTGGTCGCCGCCGGCACCGACTTCGGCGGCGGGTCGCTGCGGGCCAACCAGCTCGCCTGGGAGGTCGAGACCCTGGTCGCGGCCGGGCTGGAGCCGTACGACGCCCTGGCCGCGGCCACCGTCAACGGCGGCCGGCTGCTCGGCGAGCCCGGCGCCGGGGTGCTGGAACAGGGTGGCCCGGCCGACCTCGTGCTCGTCCACGGCGACCCGCTCAGCGACCCGGGGGCCCTGTGGCGGGTGTGGCGCATAAGCTGGTGACCCGGGTCGCCGACCGGACGAGGAGTTGGATGCCGTGCAACAGCGCAGACTGGGCCGACTTGGCCACCAGAGCTCGGTCCTGATCTACGGGGCCGCCGCCCTCGGCGAGGCCGACCAGGACACCGCCGACGCCTCGATCCGCCTCGCCCTCGACGCCGGCATCAACCACTTCGACGTGGCGGCCAGCTACGGCGACGCCGAGCTGCGCCTCGGGCCGTGGATGCCGGAGATCCGCGACCGGATCTTCCTGGCCACCAAGACCGGCCTGCGCGACCGCGACGAGGCGTGGGCGCAGATCAACCAGAGCCTGGAGCGGCTGCGGACCGACCACGTCGACCTCATCCAGGTCCACGCCGTCGGCGACCTGCCCGAGCTGGACCTGGTCACGCGCGCCGGCGGGTCGCTGGAGGCGGTCGTCCGGGCCCGCGAGGAGGGCCTGGCCGGCGCCGTCGGCATCACCGGCCACGGCCACGACGCCCCGGCCACCCACACCGAGGCGCTGGCCCGGTTCCCGTTCGACACCGTCCTGTCACCCATCAACTGGGTCCTGGCCCAGGACCCGGCCTACCTGGCCGCCTACGAGGCGCTGGTCGCCGAGGTCCAGGCCCAGGACGCCGGCCTGATGATCATCAAGTCGGCCGCCCGCCGGAACTGGCCCGAGCCGGTCGAGCACACCTACACCACCTGGTACGAGCCCTTCGACGACCAGGACCG
>DASZON010000305.1:0-3058 GCA_035550755.1 Actinomycetota bacterium
GGCGGTGCTGGAGGAGGCCCGCGACGCCACCGACATGATCTGGCAGGAGGCCGAGCGCGAGCGCCTCGGGGTCGAGGCCGAGACCATCCGGCTGGAGACCCTCCGCCACCGGTCGCTGGAGCAGCTCGGGCGGGTCTACGGCCATCTCGAGTCGGTCCTCGACGAGGTCCGCGCCGGCATTGGCCGGGTCGAGGAGGAGGAGCAGGACCTCGCCGAGGCGACCGCCGCGGCCGCGGCCCGGCTCGGGGTCGAGCCGCCCGCCAGCAGCCCCGAGGACAGCCCCCGGTTCCCCGACCACCGTCTGCCCGCCCAGCACGACCTCGGGGAGGACGACGGCGGCGAGGACGACCAGGAGGAGGATGACGACGGCGAGGCGATGCTGTCGGCCACCCGGCCGGACACGCCGTCCACCTCCGCAGCCTCCACCGGGATCACACCGGGCGCCTCGAGCTCCGCGACCGACACCACCCCGGGCACCTCCGGTTCGCCGACCGCGACGGCCCTGGGCGCCACCGCCTCTCCCCCGTCGGCGACCCCGGCCTCCACGGCGACGGCCTCGGATGCCCCGGGCCTGGCGGCGGACACCACCCAGCCGCAGCAGCCGGCGCTCACCGACGCCGACGCCGACGCCGACCGGTCGGCGAACGGCGGCACGGACGCCACCCAGCCCATCGTGGCCAACGGGTCGGCCGACGCCACCACCCAGACGGTCCCGGCCGCCATGGCCGGACCCGACCGACCCGCCGCCGGTGGCCTCGCCCCGGACCAGGACGCCACCCAGCGCCTGGAGCCGGTCGGCAAGCCCCGCAACCCCAAGG
The DNA here is from genome assembly GCA_035550755.1 of Actinomycetota bacterium. Taxonomy (GTDB): domain Bacteria; phylum Actinomycetota; class CALGFH01; order CALGFH01; family CALGFH01; genus CALGFH01. Next base: position 819 of record DASZON010000305.1, read on the forward strand.
CCCCCGGCAAGGAGGGCAAGCCCCGCCCCTGAGGCAAGGCCAGGACCAGGTCGGTCGCCCAACCGCGCCCGGCCCCCGTCCCGGCTGGGCGGCTGGCCGCTTCTACAATGGCCTGGGCTTGCCGACGACGGTGAAGCCGTGGGTACCGGTCCTCCGGGGCCGGGCTGGGAGGAGCCATGGAGCAGCGGCCGGTTGTGATCGTGGGCGCGAAGCGGACGCCGATGGGGCGGTTCATGGGGGCGTTCAGCGACGTGCCGGCGGTCGACCTCGGGATCGCCGCGGCTCGGGCGGCGCTCGACGCCGCAGGGCTCGATCCGGGTGAGGTCGAGGAGACGGTGGCCGGGCACGGGCGGCAGGCCGGGAACGGGCCCAACCCGGGCCGGCAGGTGTCGGTCAGGGCCGGGATCCCCGAGACCGTGCCCGCCTACACCGTCAACAAGGCCTGCGGGTCCAGCGCCAAGGCCCTGACCCTGGCCGCCGGGTCGATCATCCTCGGCGAGCTCGACGTCGCCCTGGTCGTCGGGATGGAGAACATGACCCGCACCCCCTACCTGCTGCGGGGCATGCGCACCGGCTACCGGATGGGCCCGGCGGTGATCGAGGACGGCATGTCCTCGGACGGCTTCATGGACCCGCTGGCCGGCGAGGCCATGGGCGAGACGGCCGAGAACCTGGCCGAGCGCTACAACGTGACCCGCGAGGAGCAGGACGCCTTCGCCCTCCAGTCCCAGCGCCGCGCGGCCGAGGCGTGGGACGCCGGCCGCTTCGCCGAGGAGGTCGTCCCGGTCGACACCTTCGACGCCAGGCGGCGCACGGTCACCGTCGAGCGCGACGAGCACCTGCGGCCCGGCACCACCCTGGAGGGCCTGGCCAGGCTCAAGCCGGTGTTCCGCACCCCGGGCACGGTCACCGCCGGCAACTCCTCGGGGATCTGCGACGGCGCCGCCGCCCTGGTGGTGATGGCCGAGGAGACGGCCAGGGCCCGCGGCCTCCGCCCGCTGGCCAGGATCGTCGGCTGGGCCAGCGCCGGCGTCGACCCGCACATCATGGGCTGGGGCGTGGTCCCGTCCACCCAGAAGCTCCTGGCCAAGCTGGGCTGGGCCCTCCCCGAGATCGACGTGGTCGAGGTCAACGAGGCGTTCGCCGCCCAGGTCCTGGCCTGCGACCGCGAGCTGAAGTTCGACTGGGACCGCACCAACGTCAACGGCGGCGCCATCGCCCTCGGCCACCCCATCGGCATGACCGGCGCCCGCATCATCGGCACCGTGGTCCACGAGCTCCAGCGCCAGCAGGCCCGGCGCGGCCTGGCCACCCTCTGCATCTCCGGCGGGCAGGGCATGGCCGTGGCCCTGGATCGCGTCGACGGCTGACCGGCCCGGCCGGCCGATTGCCCGGGCCGCCGTGGGGCTGTTACGGTCCGGCTCTGGTCGCCGAGGTAGGAGGGTTCGGAGTTGGTCACCGCCATCGTGCTCGTCACCTGTGAGGTCGACCAGACTCCCGAGACCGCCCAGGCGCTCGCCGACCTCGACGGCGTCAGCGAGGTCTACTCGGTGGCCGGCGACTGGGACCTGGTCGCGGTCGTCAGGGTCGGCGGCCACGACGACCTGGCCGCCACCGTGACCGAGCACATCCGCAAGGTCCACGGGGTGGCCTCGACCCGCACCCTGATCGCCTTCCGTACCTACTCCCGCCACGACCTCGACGAGATGTTCTCGGTCGGGTTCGAGGCCGGCCAGCCCGACTGATCCCCGCGTTCCCGGGGCACCGGTCGGCTAGCCGGTCGCCGCGGCGGCGGCGCGGCGGGAGCTCTCGGCCCAGGCGTCGAGGGCGGCGCGGGCCCGCCCCTCGTCGATCGAGCGGGCGGCCGCCTCCAGGCCGTCGGCCAGGCTGATGGTCGCGTCGGCGGCGACCAGGGCGGCGGCCGTGTTCAGCAGGACGATGTCGCGGGGCGGGCCGCCGTGCCCGGCCAGGACCTCCTTGGCGATGGCGACGTTGCGGTCGACGTCGCCGCCGAGCAGGTCCTCGCGGCCGGCGGCGGTCAGGCCGAGCTCGGCCGGGTCGACCACCAGCTCGCGGACGCCGTCGGCGCTGACGTCGAGCAGGGTCGAGGTGGTCGTGGTGGTCAGCTCGTCGAGGCCGTCGTGGCCGTAGAAGACCAGGGCGTGGTGGACGCCGGTGCGCCGCAGGACCTCGGCCATGATCGGGGCCATGCGCGGGTCGGCCACGCCGAGGGCCTGGTG
>DASZON010000306.1:0-15413 GCA_035550755.1 Actinomycetota bacterium
GGTCGAGTCGAGCATGATGGGCACGGTCGACTGCTGGGCCAGGCGGGCGGCCAGGACGTCCATGTCGGGGGCGCCGTCGCGGCCCACGTAGTCGACGCAGACGTCGAGGACGTGGGCGCCCTCGCGGATCTGCTCCTTGGCGATGCCGACCATGCCGTCCAGGTCGCCCTCGAGCATCAGGTCGCGGAACCTGCGCGAGCCGTTGGCGTTGCAGCGCTCCCCCACGGTCAGGTAGGTGGTGTCCTGGTCGAGCGGGACCGCCTGGTAGAGGCTGGACAGACTGGGCTCGTGGTCGGGCTCGCGGGCGGCGGGGGCGCGGCCGCCCAGGGCCTCGACCACCTGGCGGATGTGCTCGGGGGTGGTGCCGCAGCAGCCGCCGACGATGCTCAGCCCGAACTCCGAGGCGAACCGGGTGTGGGCCTCGGCCAGCTCCTCGGGGCTGAGCGGGTACCAGGGCTTGCCGTCGCGCAGCTCGGGCAGGCCGGCGTTGGGCAGGCACGACAGCGGGGTGCGGGCGTGCTGGGCCAGGTAGCGCAGGTGCTCGCCCATCTCGGCCGGGCCGGTGGCGCAGTTCATGCCGATGACGTCGACCCCGAGGGGCTCGATCGCGGTCAGGGCGGCGGCGATGTCGGAGCCGAGCAGCAGCTGGCCGGTCGTCTCCACCGTCACCTGGGTGATCAGCGGGACCTTCCGCTCGGCGCGTCGCATGCCCGCGAACGCCCCGGCCACGGCCGCCTTGACCTGGAGCAGGTCCTGGCAGGTCTCGATCAGCAGGAGGTCGGCCCCGCCCTCCAGCAGCCCGAAGGCCTGGTCGGCGTAGGTCTGGGCCAGGATGTCGTAGGTGGTGTGGCCGAGCGTCGGCAGCTTGGTCCCGGGGCCGATCGACCCGGCCACCCAGCGGGGCCGCCCGTCGGCCTGGAAGTCGTCGGCCACCTCCCGGGCCAGCTCGGCGGCCAGCCGGTTGAGGGATACCACCTGGTCGGCGATGTCGTACTCGGCGAGCACGATCGCCGAGGACCCGAACGAGTTGGTCTCCACCGCGTCCGCCCCGGCCTGGAAGTAGGCCGCGTGGATGTCGCGGACCACGTCGGGCCGGGTCACACAGAGGATCTCGCTGCAGCCCTCCTTGCCCTGGTAGTCGTCAAGCGACAACCCGGCGGTCTGCAGCATCGTTCCCATGGCGCCGTCGAAGACGAGAACGCGCTCACGCAGCGCCCCCATGAAATCCCGGTTCATAAAGTCAAGCCTAGCCGAACCGGTTACCGTGGTGCCGTGGACACCGATCGAGCCCCGCACGACAACCAGCCTGTGGACAACCCGGAGCCCCCCGCTCCCGAGTCCGCCACGCTCCCCCGCCGGGGGACCTCGCAGCCGGAGGCCGGGTTGCCGGCCGCCCTGCCCGGGCGGCGGGTGCTGCGGGACGAGGTACTGCTGGTCCTCGCCCTGTCGCTGGCCGCCTCGGCGCTGTACGCGATCGTCGACATCCTGTCGGCGCCCATCCGCGGGGTCGAGGCGCCCCTGTTCGCCGACGTCGGGCTCGTCTACCAGCTGCTCAACCTGGCCACCTCGATCGTGCCGGTCCTCCTGGTCCTCCACTTCCTCCACCGCGACGGCGAGTCGGCGGCCAGCATCGGCCTCGACGCCAGCCGGCCCTGGTCGGACCTGCGCTGGGGGGTCGCCCTGGCCGCCGTGGTCGGTGCCGTCGGCATCGGCATCTACATCCTGGCCGTCGGCCTCGGCGTCAACCGCACCGTGGTCCCCATCCCCCCGACCGGCCACTGGTGGACGATCCCGGTCCTGCTGTTGGCCGCCGCCCGCAGCGGCCTCCTCGAAGAGGTGATCGTCTGCGGCTACCTGCTGCGCCGCCTCGACCAGCTCGGCTGGTCCCCGACCAGGGCCCTCTGGTCCAGCGCCCTCCTCCGCGGCGCCTACCACCTCTACCAGGGCTTCGGCGGCTTCTTCGGCAACCTCGCCCTCGGCCTCTTCTTCGGCCGCCTCTACCAGCGCCGCGGCCGCACCACCCCCCTGGTCATCGCCCACTTCCTCATCGACGCCACCGCCGGCCTCGGCTACCTCGCCCTCCGAGGCCACGTCTGGTGGCTCCCGGGGTAGTCCCCACGGGTTGTCCACAGATCCCGGTTCGCGGGTCGTTCGCAGTCCTGCCGGGTGCCACCATCTCGTCGGAAGGAAGGGATGCCCATGGCGACCCCAGCAGAGGTACGCAAGCGGCAGGAGGAGTACCTGCGGCTCGCCGAGGAGCTGCAACGGCGGAACGGAGTCCCGCCGTTCGAGAACGGCGCCGAGATGTTGCAGGCTTGGCGCGACCTGTTCGACTCCGATGAGGAGTTGGAAGAGTTCGGCTTGTACATCCAGCGGATGCGCGAGGAGGAACGCGCCCGGTACCGCCACTGACCGGCCGTGGCCCTCATCGTCCTCGACACCGACGTCGTCTCGCTGTACCGCGCAGGGCGCCTCACGGCCGACTTCGCCCGCCGGGTGGCTACCAACGGACCTCAGCATCGCCTTTCCGACCGCTGGAGAGCTGTGGAAGTGGGCCCTGACGAGGCGCTGGGGCGGCGTCCGCCGCGGCGCTCTGGAGCTCTTTCTCGACCAGGCCCTGATCCTCCCCGCGGGCCGCAAAGCGGCCACGGTCTGGGGTGAGCTCGCCGCTGAGGCGCAGCGACGCGGGCGACCGCGGCCGCTGAACGACACCTGGATCGCGGCCTGCTGCATCCAAGCCGGGCTCCCGCTCCTGACGCTCAACCGCCGGGACTTCGCAGACTTCGCCGAGCATGAGGGATTGGTGCTCCTCGGCGGCTGACAGCCAGCCCGCCACCTGCTCTGCCCAACCAACCCGAGCATTGCACCGCTGAGCGGCGGGTCGGGAGAATGCCGGCATGGAGCGGCGGAGCTGGATCCCGATGGAGGACGGGGTTCGGCTGGCGGCCAGCCTGTTCCTGCCGGAGGGGACCCGGGGTGGGGGGACGGTGCCGGTGGTGCTGGAGGCGCTGCCGTACCGCAAGGACGACGCGACGGCGTCGTACCGGCCGGAGTACGAACGGCTCTGCGGGGAGTACGGGTACGCGGTGGCCCGGGTGGACCTGCGGGGGACGGGGTCGTCGGAGGGGGTGGCGGTCGACGAGTACCCGGCGAGCGAGCAGGCGGACCTGTGCCGGGTGATCGCCTGGCTGGCCGCCCAGCCGTGGTCCACCGGGGCGGTGGGGATGTACGGGACCAGCTACTCGGGGTTCAACGCCCTGCAGGTCGCGGCCGAGCGGCCGCCGGCGCTCAAGGCGGTCATCGCCATCTACGCCAGCGACGACCGCTACAGCGACGACGTGCACTACACCGGCGGGGCGGTCAAGCTGCTCGACCTGGTCGACTACCCGCTGTACATGGTCGCCCTGAACGCGCTGCCGCCGGTGCCGCAGGTCGCCGGGGCCGGGTGGCGCGAGCGCTGGCGCGAACGGGTCGAGGGGCTGGACCCGTGGATCCTGCGCTGGCTCTCCGAGCAGGTCGACGGGCCCTACTGGCGCCAGGGGTCGCTGCGGCCGGGCTACGAGCGGATCGCCTGCCCGACCATGCTGGTGGCCGGCTGGGCCGACGGCTACCGCAACGCCACCTTCCGGGTGCTGGAGCGGCTGCGGGCGCCGGCCCGGCTGCTGTTCGGCCCCTGGAGCCACATGGCCCCCGACATCTCCCTGCCCGGCCCCCGGATCGACCTGGTCCCGGAGATGGTCCGCTGGTGGGACCGCTGGCTGCGCGGCGACCGCAACGGGGTCGACCAGGCCCCACCGGTGACCGTGTTCGTCCGCCACCCGACCCGGCCCGCCGCCGACCTCGACGAGCACCTGGGGGTGTGGCGCGACGAGCCCGCCTGGCCGCCGGCGCGGGCCACCACCCGCCGCCTCCCCCTCGGCGAGGCGGCGTCAGCCCCGGACGCGCCCCCGGGCGGGCCCGACCGGCTGGAGGTGCGGCCGGACGTGGGCAGCTCGGCCTGGATCAGCTGCGCCGGCCACCTGCCGTTCGGCCAGCCGGGCGACCAGCGCGCCGACGACGCCTGGTCGCTGACCTATGACTGGGCGCTGGCCGGGGAGCTGGAGCTCCTCGGCCACCCGCGGCTGGCGGTCAGGGTGGGGGCGTCGGCCCCGGTGGCGTTCCTGTCGGCCAAGCTGTGCGACGTGTTCCCGGACGGGACCTCGGCCCTGGTCGCCCGCGGGTTCCTGAACCTGACCCGGCGGCGGTCCCTGACCGACCCGGAGCCGCTGGCGCCCGGCGTCGTCGAGCCGGTCGAGCTGGAGCTCGACGCGACCTCGTGGGTGTTCCCGCCCGGGCACCGGCTGCGGCTGTCGCTGGCCGGGTCGGACTGGCCCAACATCGTCCCACCGCCCGGCCCGGTGACCTTGACGGTCGAGCGGGACGGCTCGGCCCTGACGCTCCCGGTGCTCGAGGGGCCGAGCCCCTGCCCGCCGCCGGCCCTGCCCCCGCCCCGGCCGCCCGGACCGGACGGCGAGCCCGCCGCCCCGGACCCGCCGGTCACCTGGCGGCTGGTCGCCGACGTGCTCGGGCACCGGACCGAGGCGGAGATCGACCACGGCGGCCGGACCGAGCTGCCGGACGGCACGGTGCTGGACGAGCGCTACCGGGGCACGGTCGGGGCGGCCCTTGACCGGCCCGGCCTGACCTGGGCCAGGGGCGAGGCCGGCTACCGGATCGAGTGGCCGGAGGCCACCGTGGCCACCAGCGCCCGGCTCGACCTGCGCGGCGACGCCGAGGCGTTCGAGGTCCGGCTCGACCTCGAGGCCCGCGAGGGCGAGGAGCTCCGCTGGGCCCGGAGCTGGCGGCGCCGGATCCCCCGGCAGCTCGGCTGACCCCCGGCGGCGCCGGCTGAACGCGGGATTGACCCCTCGTTCAGCTTCTGTCCATGATCGCGTATGCGCCATCGTCGGTCCTGGTTCGTCCCGGCCCTGCTGGCTGCGGCGATCAGCGCCGTCGGCCTGGCTCCCGGCTTCGCCGTCGCCCAGGAGGCCACCGACGACCAGCTGACCGTCGGGCGGCTGCGCCTCGACCCGTGCGAGGACGTGGACGGCGCCTGGTGCGGCAGCCTGCCGGTGCCGTTCGACCGTGCCGACCCGGCCGCCGGGACCATCGGGATCACCTTCGAGTGGTACCCGGCCCCCCAGGCGCCGGCCGGGACGATCGTCGCCGTCGAGGGCGGCCCCGGCTACCCGAGCACCGGCAGCCGCGACTACTACCTGGAGCTGTTCGCCCCCGTGCAGCGGAACCACAACCTGCTGCTGGTCGACAACCGCGGCACCGGCTCCTCGGCCCTGGTCAACTGCCGGCCCCTGCAGCGCTGGCACCTGGCCCTTGGCGAGGAGGAGTTCGACCGCCGGGTCGCAGCCTGCGGCGAGCAGCTCGACACCGCCCGGCGGCTGGGTGGCGGCGGCTTCGTCCACGGCAGCGACCTGTACGGCACGGCCAACGCCGCCCGCGACATGGCCGACGTGCTCACCGCCCTGGAGACGGGCCCGGTCGACATGTACGGGGACTCCTACGGCAGCTACGTCGGCCAGACGTTCGCCGCCCGCTACCCGCGGCTGCTGCGGTCCCTGACGCTGGACGCGACCTGGCCGGTGCTCGGCACCGACCCCGTCTACGTCTCGACCATCGAGACCGCCAGGATCGCCTTCGACCTGGCCTGCCGGCGCAGCGTGGCCTGCGCCCTGGCCGCCCCCGGGTCGTCGATGGCCCGCATCGGCGCCCTGGCCGAGCGGCTGCGCCGGGCCCCGGTGGTCGGCAGGACCCGCGAACCGGGCAGCGCCCCCTCGCTCTGGCGGGTCGACGTCGAGACCCTGGTCGCGCTGGTCAACAACGCCGGCTCGGACGCCGGGGTCTACCGCGAGCTGGACGCCGCCGCCCGGGCGGTGCTGGAGCACCGCGACGGCGTGCCCCTGCTGCGGCTGGCCGCCAAGTCGATCTACACCGCCGACGGCGGGCCCGTCCGCGAGTGGTCGGCCGGCCAGTACACGGCGGTCAGCTGCACCGACTACCCGCAGGCGTTCGACATGCGCGTCTCCGAGCCGGTCCGCCGGACCCAGTACCGGGCGTCGCTGGACGCCCTGCCCGCCGACACCTTCGCGCCGTTCACCGTGGAGGAATGGACGACCTCGCCGGTGGCCGAGTTCGACGACTGCGTCAGCTGGCCGGCCCCGGTCCGCGACGACCCGCCGATCACCCGCCAGCCGCCCCTGGTCCCGGAGACCGTCCCCGTGCTGGTCCTCTCGGGCGGGCTCGACACCCTCACCACCTGGACCGACGGGGCCATCGTGGCCGAGGAGATGGGCCCGTCGGCCCGCTGGGTCAAGGTCGAGAACACCGTCCACGTGACCGCCCTCGGGGACGTCTACGGCTGCGCCAGCGGCCTGGTCCGCGAGTTCGTGCGGCACCCGGAGCGACTGCAGGCCATGGACGTGTCCTGCGCCGCCCGCATCCCCGAGGTCCGGGTGGTCGGCGACTTCCCGCGCCGCCTCTCCGGCGCCACCCCGGCCACCCCGGCCAAGGGCAACCGGGCCGGGACCGCCGGCCTCAAGCTGGCCGCGGTCGGCGCGGCCGCGGTCGGCGACGCCATCGCCCAGTGGTGGTACCTGCCCGGGTCCCGCGGCCACGGCCTGCGCGGCGGCTGGTTCACCACCGACGGCGACGAGAGCGTCAGCCTCGACCTCCACCAGCTCCGGTTCGCCGCCGACACCACCGTCGACGGCACCGCCGCCTGGAACACCAGCACCGGCCGGGTCACCGCGCGGGTCACGGTCAAGGGCCCCCACGGCGTCACCGCCACCGTCCGCCTCCGCTGGAACGACCTCGCCCGCCACGCCCGCGCCACCGCCAGCGGCCGCACCGGTTCCGGCGCCCACCTCGCCGCCACCCTCCCCGCCCCCTGACCAGCTCCAGCGGCACCGGCCCCGGGGTGATCACCCCGGACGGGTGCTCGGTGGAGCTGTACTCGCTGCTGCCGACCATGGGCGAAGCCGAGATCATCCATGCCGCGATCCCCGCCGGGGCCGCGATCCTGGAGCTGGGCGCGGGGGCCGGGAGGGTGACGCACCGGCTGCTGGCCCTCGGGCATCTGGTGGTTGCCGTGGACGAGTCCGCGGAGATGCTGGCCCGGGTCCGCGGGGCCGAGACGGTGCGGGCGCCGATCCAGGAGCTGGCGCTGGGACGGCGCTTCGAGGCCGTGCTGCTGGCCTCGTTCCTGGTCAACACCCCCGACCGCGAGCTCCGGGAACGGTTCCTCGGCGCCTGCCGGGCACACGTCCACGACCACGGGTGCGTGCTCGTCCAGCGCCACGAACCGGGATGGTTCGAGGCCGCGGCCGAGGGGGAGCGAACCGACGGCGGGATCATCTTCCGGCTCCGGGACCTGGGCCGGCCCGGGCCGGGGCTGCGCTCGGCGACGGTCGAGTACGAGGTCGACGGGCGCGTCTGGACCCAGTCGTTCACGGCCGAGCGGCTGGACGACCAGGAACTGGCGGCCGCCCTGGACGACGTCGGGCTGGCGGTGGACGCCTACCTGACCGGGGACGGCTCCTGGGTGCGGGCGGTGCCGGTGTCGCGGGGCACCGCGCTGGGGCGCTCGCCCAGGTAGGCGCGGGCGATCATGGTCACCACGTGGTAGACGGCGTCCTCGGCCGGGGCGAGGGGGCCCGGCTGGAAGTGGGGCGAGGCCATGCCCCGCTGCACCGACTCGCAGGCCGCCCAGTCCTGGCGGTTGGTGCGGTCCCAGAACTCGACCGCGTAGGTGGGGTCGAACCCGGGCTGGTCGGCCGCCTCGGGCGGGAAGTACCAGGTGCAGACGATCCGGCAGCGGTCGGCGGCCAGCGGCTCCACCAGGTGGGTCATGACGTAGTCGGGGTGCAGGCTGAGCAGCAGGTTCGGGAACAGCCCGAGGTAGGCCACGGTGCGCAGCCGCTCGCCGTCCAGCCCGGGGATGGGGACCCCGTCGCTGTGGCCGTCCAGCGACATGGTGGCCGCGTGGTCCTTGAGGTCCATGGTGCCGCCCACCCAGGCGCCGTCCAGCTCGAAGTTGTCGCCGCTGGCCGGCGGGCTGACCTGGCACAGCTCGGGGTGGATGAGCGGGCAGTGGTAGCACTCGTGGTAGTTCTCGAGCACCACCTTCCAGTTGGCGGCCAGCTCGTAGGCGTGGCTGACCAGCGGCACCAGCCGCTCGGGCCGGTAGGGGGCGACGAGGTCGTCGAGGGCGCCGACGTGGTCGGCGAACGGGGGCGCGTCGCCCGAGCCGTTGACGAACAGGAAGCCGTGCCAGCTCTCCAGCGGCAGCTCGAACAGCCCGTGCTCGCTGGGGCGGAACTCGCCGTGCTCGCGGAACCCGGGGGCGACCCGCAGGGAGCCGTCCAGGTCGTAGGTCCAGGCGTGGTAGGGGCAGAGCACGGTCCGCCGGGTCGTCTGCTCGCCGACCCCGAGCAGCTCGTGGCCCCGGTGGCGGCAGGTGTTGGCGAACGCCCGCACCCGCCCGTCGGTCCCCCGGGCCAGCAGCACCCCGGCGCCGCCGACCTTGGCCGCCCGCTGGGCGCCGGTGCCCTCCAGGTCGCCCTCGCGCCCGACGCAGGTCCAGGATCCGGCGAAGAACCGTTCCTGCTCGAAGGCGAACACCCGCGGGGATACGTACGCGTCGCGGGGCAGCATCCGGCTCTGGCCGAACGGCCGGAGGGCCGGTTCGAGGTCGACAGGCTCGAAGGGCGGGGCGGTGGCGTCCAGCATGGGTCGGACCTCCAACCTGACGTCAACCGAGCACTTCAACTGACTCTTCAGTCAGTATAAGACGGGAGGCAGCCCCGCGACCAGCCGGCGGTGGATACACTTCGAGCCGTGGCGCGGATCAAGGCGGACGTCCGCCGGGAGGAGATCCTCAGGGCGACCTGCCGTGAGGTCATCGCCCGCGGGTTCGCCAGCACCCGGGTCGGGGACGTGGCCGCCGCCCTCGGGGTGTCGACCGGGCTGGTGTTCTACCACTTCACCAACAAGGAGACCCTGCTCGGGGAGGCGTTCCGCTACGCCGCCTCCGAGGACCTGGACCGGCTCTCGGCCACCGCCGCCGGCAGCGGCAGCGCCGCCGAGCGGCTGGACCGGATCCTGCGGCTGTACTCCCCCGCCGGGTCGTCGGAGGCCTGGCTGCTGTGGATCGACGCCTGGGGCCAGGCCCTGCGCAGCCCCGAGCTGGCCGAGGTGTCGCGCCAGCTCGACCTGCGCTGGAAGCAGACCCTGGCCGCGGTGATCCGCGAGGGGGTGGTGGCCGGGGAGTTCCGCTGCCCCGACCCCGACGCCGCCGCCTGGCGGCTCACCGCCCTCCTCGACGGCCTCGGGGTCCAGGTCACGGTCCACGGCAGCGTCCCGGAGACCCGGCTGGTCGACTGGGTGCGGGCGGCGGCCGCGGCCGAGGTGTCGGTCGACCCGGCCGTCCTCGCCGGCTGACCGGCTACCAGCCGGCGGCGCCCAGGAGCAGGATCGTCGGGTCGCCGTCCCCGGTGTGCAGGGTCCTGCCGGTGCGCAGGTCGACCACGGCCCAGCCGCTGTCCCGCTCGCGGGTGCGCCACACATAGGCGAGGTCGCCGCGGACGGTCACGCCCTGCACGAACTGGCGGCCGAGCAGGTGCACCGGCCGGCGGTCCCCGGGCCCGTAGACGGTGAGGCCGACCCCGCGCGGGGTGGAGCTGGTGGCGTCCGAGGCCCAGGTGCCGCCGGACAGCAGCAGCCTGCCCCCCTGGGAGTCGACTCGGCTGGCCCTGGCGCGCAGGTCCCAGCCGCGCCAGCGCGAGGTGTCGACCAGCTCGACCCCGGAGAGCAGGTCGCGCTGGACCAGCGCGCCCTTGGCGTCGTGGGCGACCCGCTGCTCGCCGGACGCCACCGCGAGCAGGCCGCCGCCGACCCAGCTGGCCTGGCGCCAGGGGCCGCTGACGGCCTTGGCCTCGGCCGCCGGCAGCAGCCACTGCCGCAGCCGGGCCAGGGGCGAGGCCGGCCGGTCGAGGGTGTGGTCGGCGACCCCGAGGCCGTCCAGGCCGACCTCGGCGACCGGGGCGCCGGGAGCGACCACGAACGCCCGCCGGCCGTCCGGGTCGACGGCCAGCCCGGCCCCGCGCTGGTGGCCGACCGCGTCCGCCCCCTCGACCTTCGGGGGCTTGAAGCCGGCGGCGACCCGGCCGAGGGTGACCGTCCGGACCGCGCCTCGGCCGGCGATCACGGCCAGCCGGGCCGGGCCGATCTCCTGGGCGGGGGCGAGCAGCAGCACCAGCCCGCCGGGGAGGTGCCCGACGGCGCGCTCCTGGCCGGCCAGCGACCGCCTGGCCAGCACCTTCCGGGCCAGCGGGTCGATGACCACCACCTCGACGCCGTCGGTCGGCCCGGCCATGCCGCCGAGCACGACCGCCACCCGCCGCGGCCCGAGCCAGGCGCTGGCCTCGGTCACGCTCCCGGCCCCGACCTGGACGGTGCCCAGCGACCGCATGGCCCCGAGGTCGACCACCTGGACCAGCCCGTTCCCGTTGCCGTCGCCGACGGCGGCCAGCGACCGGTCGGGCGAGACGCTCCAGCCGGCCACGTTGACCTCCAGCTCGACCCGGGGTCCGGCCAGGGGCTGGAGGGTGGCGGGGTCGAGGCGGGCCAGGGAGATCGCCCCCGGCTCCGACCCGACGGTCCCGACCAGGCCGGTCGCCGGCCGGCGGGACGGCGCCGGCGGCAGGGTGACCGCGGCCGGCAGGGGGGCGGCCGTGGTGGCGCTCCCGTCCCCCTGGCCGGGTGCCGCCCGGTCGGGGGCCGGCGCGCCGGTCGAGCACCCGGCCATCAGCGCCAGGGTGGCCACCGTGACCCCGGCCAGCCGCCACGCCATCCGTCCACGCCCGGTCATGCTCCGGCCTCCCGCGAGCGGCCCGCCTTCGGGGAACGGTACGCCGCCGGGCCCTGGCTGGTTCCCGGGCCGTGGGGCCGGGTCGACGGGCCCGGCTGGCTCAGACCAGGTAGTTGGCCGTCACCCCGGGGCCGGTGAGGGCGGGCCGGCCGGGGGCGAACGGGCCGATGTCGACGTCGGTGCCGTCGTGGAGGGCGAGGTCGGCCAGGACGCGTCCCAGCAGGGGGGCGAACTTGAAGCCGTGGGCGGCGCCGAGGGTGACCAGGACGCGGTCGTGGCCGCCGACCGGGCCGAGGACGAGGTCGCGGTCCGGGGTCAGGGTGTACAGGCAGGTCGCGGTGTGGTCGTGGGCGCCGGCGGCGGCCGGCAGGTGGCCGCGGAGGAACCCGGCCAGGCGCTCGGTGGCGGCCGGGTCGGGGTCGAAGCCGCGGGTGGCGGCCGTGACCTCGCGGCCGCCGACGTCCTGGGCGGCCTTGAGGGCGGCGCCCGGCCACACCGGGAACCCGTAGAAGCTGGGGTCGTCCATCCAGATCCAGACCGGGAACCGGCCGACGGCGAAGGCTTCCGGGTCGGCCGGGCGGTAGTAGCTGAACTGCTCCTGGGTGACGACCAGGGGCAGCTCGGCGTCGATCCCGGCCAGCAGGTCGTTGGTCCAGGCGTCGGCGCAGAGCAGGACCCGGGCGGCCCGGAAGCTGCACTCGCGGGTGGTGACCTCGACCGAGCCGCCGAGGTCGCGGACGGCCGTCACCGGGGTCCCGGCGACCAGGGTGGCGCCGTGGCCGGCGGCCAGGCGCCGCATGACCCGGGTGCCGTGGGCGGCCGGGACGATGCCGGCGTCGGGCTGCCAGAGGCCGCGGACGCCGTCGTCCAGGCGGAAGGCGGGCCAGCGGCGCATCACCTCGGCGGCGTCCAGCCACTGGTAGGGGACGCCGCAGGCCTCCAGGCTGGAGCGGTAGGGGCCGGGGCGGATGGCCGACCCGCCCGGGAACAGGTCGAGGCCGCCGGTGGGCACCAGCAGCCGCTCCGCCGCCTCGGCCTCCAGCTCGGCCCAGGCGCGGTAGGCCAGCCCGGCCAGGCGCACGTAGCCGGGCGTGTGGTAGGAGCGGCGGATGATCCGGGCGTGGTCGTGGGAGGCGCCCCGGGCGTGGCCGAGCTCGAACTGCTCCAGCCCGAGCACGCTGGCCCCGGCGCGGGCCAGGGACCGGGCGGCGGCGCTGCCCAGCGCCCCCAGCCCGACCACGATCACGTCCCAGTCCCGCAGCCGCCGGGTCGCCTTGCCGTGCTTGCGGCCCATCAGCGGTCGGCCCCCGGGTCGCCGGCCGCTCCCGGGTCCCCGACCCGCTCGACCACGTAGCGGCGGATGTCGAGGCTGGGCTCCTCCATGGGGGCGAACCAGCCGCCGGTGTAGGCCCGGGAGGCCATGCCGCGCTGGACGCTCTCGCACATGGCCCAGTCCTGGCGGTTGACCAGGTCCCAGAAGTCGGCCGCGTCCGAGGGGTCGAAGCCGGGCCGGGCCCGCTCGTCGGGGTGGAACAGCAGCTCGCAGACGACCGTGGTCTCGCCCGGCCCGTGGGGCCACAGGGTGAAGGCGGCCACGTGGTCGGCGGACAGGCTCAGCATGAGGTTGGGGTAGACGAGCTCGCCCTTGTGGCGGGCGCGCTCGTCGTCGTCCAGGCCGGGGAAGGGGGCCCGGTCGCTCTGGCCGCTGGCCGTGAAGGTCCAGGCGCCGTCGCGGTGGGGCACGCCCCGGTCCCAGTCGAGCCCGGCCCCGCCCTGCTTGAACGCCGGCACCACCCGGCACAGCTCGGGGTGGACGCCGGCGCAGTGGTAGCACTCGTTGTAGTTCTCGGCGACCAGCTTCCAGTTGGCCGCCACCGGGTAGGCGAGCCGCCGGCCGACCACCAGGCGCTCCAGCGGGTAGCGGCGCAGCCGCTCCGGCACCGGGCCCAGCTGGTCGCCGAGGGGCACGGCCTCGGCCGGGGTGAGGTGGAGGAACACGAACCCGCCCCAGGTCGCCACCCCGACCGGGTGGAGCCCGAAGGCGGCCTGGTCGAAGCCGTCGATCTCCTCGCTCCAGGGGGCGCGCAGCAGGTCGCCCTCCAGCCGGTAGGTCCAGGAGTGGTAGGGGCAGCGCAGCGACCCGGCCTTGCGGGCCGGGGTGGCCTGGGGCTCACCCGACCCGGCCGGCGGGCAGGGCACGACCTGGGAGCCGCGGTGGCGGCAGACGTTGTAGTGGGCGGCCAGCTCCCCGGCCCGGGTCCGGACCAGCAGCACGCTCTCGCCGGCCACCTCGACCACCACCAGCGATCCCGGCCGCTCCACCTCGTCGGCCCGGCCGGCGCAGAACCACTCGCGGTACAGGAGCCGCTCGCGCTCCCGCTCGAAGGCCTCCTGGCTCAGGTACCAGGCCGCGGGCAGGGCGCGTTGCAGGCCGGCCATGGCTCAGCGGGTCGGGATCGGCAGGCGCTGGCGGACCTTGCGCCGCCGCTCGGCGCGGCGGCGGTCCTTCTCGATCTGGCGGACCACGTTGCGGCCGGGGATGCCGGTGACCCCGCCGCCGCCGTGGGTCGCCGACCCGGCCTGGTAGAGGCCGCGGACCGGGGTGCGGTAGTCGGCGTAGCCGGCGGCCGGGCGGGTGTGGAAGAGCTGGCTGGCCGACAGCTCGCCGTGGAAGATGTTCCCCCCGACCAGCCCGTACTCGTGCTCCATCTGGTAGGGGCCGATCACCTGGCGGAACAGGACCGAGTCGGTGAACCCGGGGGCGACCGCCTCCATTCGGGCCACCACCCGGTCGGCGTGGCCCTCCAGCTCCTCGTCCATCGGCTTGCCGGCCCAGGTGTGGGGCACCCACTGGGTGAACATCGACACGATGTGGTGGCCCTCGGGGGCCAGGGTCCGGTCGAACACCGAGGGGATGCAGACGTCGGCGAACGGCACCGCCGAGGGCCGGCCGGCGGCCGCGTCCTGGAACGCCCTCTCCATGTCGTCCAGCGACTCGGCGAGCCCGATCGTGCCCCCGTGGATCTCGGGGTCGAAGCCGGGCCGGCAGGTGAAGTGGGGCAGCCGGTCGACCGCCAGGTTCACCTTGACGGTGCCGCTGCGGGTCTTCCAGCGCTCGATGTCGGCCACGAAGTCGGCCGGCAGCTCGGCCCGGTCGACCTGCTCCAGGAAGGTGATCTTGGGGTGGGTGGCCGCCACCACCGCGTCGGCCGTCAGCTCCTGCCCGCCCTCCAGGACCACCCCGGTGACCCGGCCGTCGCGGGTGGTGATGCGCCGGACCGGGGTCGAGGTGCGGATCTCGGCCCCGAAGGACCGGGCCGCCGCGGCCATGGCGTTGCTGACCCCGCCCATGCCGCCCTCGGCGAACCCCCAGCTGCCCAGGTGCCCGTCGCCGACGTCGCCGATGTGATGGTGGGCCATCACATAGGCGGTGCCGGGGGCCCGCGGGCCGGCCCAGGTGCCGATCACCCCGCTGACCGCGTGCACGGCCTGGAGCTCGGGGGACTCGAAGAACTCCTCCAGCAGGTCGGCGATGCTGAGGGTGAACAGCCTCGTCACGTCGGCCGCCTTGCGAGTGTCGAGGCCGCGCAGCCGCCAGACCAGCCGGGCCTGGGAGGCCAGGTCGGCCGGGCGGCGGGAGCCGACCTTGGGCGGGATCGCCGACAGCAGCGGCCCGAGCGCGCCGGCCAGCCCGGCCATCCAGGCGTCCCAGCGCTCCTCGGCCTCGGCGTCGCGGGGTGAGAACTTGGCGATCTCCGCCCGCCGCTTCGCCGGGTCGTTGGACAGCTGCAGCGAGGTCCCGCGGGCGTGGGGGGCGAAGTAGGGGCCCTGGGGGTAGACCTTGTAGCCGTGGCGGTGCAGGTCGAGGTCGCGCACGATCCCCTGGGGCATCAGGCTGACCACGTACGACAGCGAGGTCACCCGGTAGTCGGGCCCGAACGGCCGCTCGGTGACGGCGGCGCCCCCGACCACCTCCCGGGCCTCGCAGACCAGCGTCCGCCGCCCCGCCCTGGCCAGGTAGGCGGCCGCGACCAGCCCGTTGTGCCCGCCGCCGACGACGATCGCGTCGTAGTGCTCCATCCCCGACCTCCGCGCCTACGTCCCGACCCGAGAACCACCCTCCTTTTTAACTGATTCGTCAGTCAGGAAGCAAGCGGCGTGGTGCTCGGCCACGCCGCGCAGGATGGGCACCTGCTCGTCGCGGCAGCGGTCGTCCACGCCCGCCCGGGCGGCCTCGCCCGAGGCCAGGGCCGGGCAGCGGGGGTGGAAGCGGCAGCCGCCCGGGACCCGGGTGGGGTCGGGGGGCTCGCCGGCCAGGATCTGGTGCTCCAGGTGGTGGGCCTCGGGGACGACCGAGAGCAGGGCCCGGGTGTAGGGGTGGCGGGGGGCGGCCAGGACGGCCTCGGTCGGCCCCTGCTCGACGATCCGGCCCAGGTACATGACGGCCAGCCGGTCGGCGATGTTCCAGGCCAGGCCGAGGTCGTGGGTGACG